>CAIUCS010000207.1 GCA_903897715.1 uncultured Synechococcales cyanobacterium | reverse complement strand
TTTGACATAGTGTTTTGACATAGCTATGATGCTATTGATGGGGGTACATTCCCCCATAGAACTTCCCAACTATGATTCAGTAGGGACTTCCTTGAATTTGTTTTACTTATTTTCGGCTTACCGGTTTCTCTCTTTTTTGTTCCTATCCCCATGCCTAACTCCTATTGATTCATGCTTACTTAACAATTAATTGATGAAACTGTAAACCAATGTATTTAGGTTGTTTTTTTGGTTTGCCAGGGTATTATGAGATGTTCAGATGAGGATTATCCCCGTCTAGTTGATTGACACCAATGATTAACACCTATGAATAACTGTATTTTAATGGCGGAGATTACCCAAGCTCCCCAATTACGATATACCGCTGATACCCAGATGGCGGTAGCTGAATTAGTGGTTGAATTTCCGGCAATGCGTCCCGAAGAACCACCCTCCTCCTTGAAGGTCGTGGGTTGGGGTAATTTAGCACAGGAAATCAAGGAAACTTATCAGGTGGGAGACCGGGTCATTTTAGAAGGACGTCTGGGCATGAATACCATTGAGGTAACCCATGGAGCCAACCCAAGTTATAAGGAGAAGCGAGCTGAACTAACGGTGCAGCGAATTCATAAATTAGAACTTGGGATTCATGTCTCATCCAATTCAAGTACCCCGTCCACAGAAGTCCCACCTTCGTCATCTAACCCCTCATTGTCTGCATCTCCTCCCAAAAATCAAGGTTCAACTTCCAATAAAGGACTAAAGTCCCCGGCTACTGAAGTGATGACCGAGGGAGGATCATCCACGTTTGCATCGAATCTGGATGATATTCCTTTTTAAGGGTTGAGGGATGGTGGGGAGTCATGTCCTGTTGTGCCTAAGCCCAGTAAATAAATAGGGGACTTTCCCCGATTGGGGTATACTCATCCTTCGGTTGCAGCCATGGGAATCAATAGCATACCTTTTTGAGGAACCCCTAGGGACTGGTGATAGCCAACTAAGTTATAAGACTCCCCCGTAGTAGGCGATTTGAGGTTTATTAACTCCTTCAGTGGATTGAGAAAGCCAAACCCACATTTGATCCCCTAAACAAAAATGCCACCATTCATTGGGATGGCGATGAAAACCCGCTTTCTTCATCATATCCCCTAAAAGTTGTCGGTGTTGGTGATAGGCTTGTTCCTCCAGTGACGGACTGTTGGCAAAGTAATGGGGTAGGGAACGAGGGGAGATTTCATCTATTGGTGACCCCATGGGGATTAATGCCCCCCCTTCGTCCACCAGAGTGACATCTACCGCCGCCCCAGTACTATGGGGCGGGGGAGTCTTCGAGTCAGAACTTGGTATTGCCCAAAATTCATACACTTGACTTAAAAATTCTTGTCTTTGAAACTCTGAAAGAGTGTTGAACCTCATACCCGCCTGTCTTACTTGTTCCCGAAAGGCATAATCTACCATGAATTGTTGGACGGCTAAGGGTCGATAGGCATCAAAAATTTGTAATTGCCAATTGGGTTTTACCTGATGTAACAACATCCGTGCCTTGGTCAAAGCTGTTAACACTCCTACCCGCACATAAAATGGAGACCGATGGTCATAGGGTGCCCCTAACTTTTGGTAAGGATGGGGGGTCTCTAGAACAAAAAGGTGACTGGGAATGGGGATTAAAGGTTCTCCACAGTCAATAATTGGAATTAGTTGATAGGGCTTCATGGCAGCGTTTTAATTGAAAGGAAATCAACGGAACCATTACCGAAGAACATTCTAACGAATTATTCAATGTTAGAGCCAATTTTCGCTTAAGACACAAGGGAACGGGGAGGATAAATCAACCGTCTGTTTTATTGACTACTTACTGAGCTAAAGCAACGGTAATTCTCGACATTTCAGTGAGATGGGATGGCAAGCCAATCTTACCTTCTCTCTATGTCCGTTTTAAGTCTCCTAATGCCCTATGGCGACTTCCTTGTTTTGTACGCAAGTAAAATACTTATCCCAACGTGGCGACGGGTTTATCAACCTGACCCAGATGTGCAAAGCCAATGATGCAATTTTGCTTTCAGGTTGGTCTTTCCATTGCCCTTGCTGCTTACCCTGTTTCTGATCGCATCTTTTACAGGAATTTCAACCG
>CAIUCS010000206.1 GCA_903897715.1 uncultured Synechococcales cyanobacterium | reverse complement strand
AATTGAACTACCTGTCTCATTGGCAGCATCCATGATTTCATTTGCCAACTTAGATGCCATTGTACGCCCCGTTCGTTGCCTGGAAAATTGAATCAACCAACGCAAGGCTAAGGCGATGCCCCGTTCTGGACGTACTTCCATAGGTACTTGGTAAGTGGCACCCCCCACCCGACGAGCCTTTACTTCCACCAGTGGGGTTGTGTTACGAACAGCTTTCTCAAATACCTCTAGGGGATCGTTGCCAGTCCGTTCTTTAATGGTAGAAAAGGCAGAGTAGATAATACGGAAAGCAATTGACTTTTTCCCACTTTTCATAATGCGACTAACCATCATACTCACTAAACGGCTACTGTGAACCGGGTCAGGAATAATCGGGCGTTTTTGAGTAGAAGAACGACGGGACATAAGCTTAACAGTTGATTAATTTAACTAAAGTAACAGAAAATGAATAGGATGGGATAAGAACCCAAAAGTTAGGTTTTGAAGAAATTGATGGGCGTGGTGGGGAAACAGACGATACCCTATCACCGATTCGAAATTACTTCCCCCCAGACTTGGCTCCGGCTTTAGGACGCTTTGCACCATACTTGGATCGTCCCTGGCGACGATCCTTAACACCAGCAGTGTCCAACGTTCCCCGAATGATGTGATAACGGACTCCAGGTAAATCCTTGACCCGACCGCCACGAATCATTACAACCGAGTGTTCCTGCAGGTTATGACCGATACCAGGAATATATGCAGTCACTTCAAAACCGGAAGTTAGCCGAACACGAGCAACTTTTCGGAGCGCGGAATTGGGCTTTTTGGGAGTCGTGGTGAAAACCCGAGTACATACCCCGCGCCGTTGAGGGCAACTTTTGAGGGCTGGTGACTTGGTTTTCTTGTGATATTTTTGTCGCTCGCTGCGAATTAGTTGCTGAATGGTGGGCATGGGTTATGAATTCAACTATTTTCTCGTATGGTTCCGGTTTCAACAAACTTCTATATTACCTATTTATGAGCGAATCTGTCAAATTTTTCTCAGTGGTTTCAATATAAAATAAAGGGAATTAAATTTTTAGTCTTACCAGAAATTACGGTTGCTTTCCTGTTGTTATGATTCAGTTTTCATTTGATGTACCCCTAGCATCACTCCTGTCCCTGGATAGCTTATTTTCTACCCAGGGAATCATGATTATGCTGCTAATTGCTTACGCAGGAGCCATGTGGATGTTTCTGAGTAGTGCTCCTAAGGTTCATACCATTATGGTATCTGATTTGGAAATAGCCCGTGATCTATATGAGGGGTTGCTCCGTTTATCCACTGCTGAAGTACCATTGCATTACTACTATAGCTATGAACAAACGCTGGGTACCGGGGGGTTAGATCCCCTCTATCTTTCCTCCGGACTCACCAGTCCTTCTACCCGCACGTTACAGGGTTCATCGGAAGGACTATGGTATCAACTGAAAAAAAATACCCAAATTCATATTGTTACTGGTGC
Source organism: uncultured Synechococcales cyanobacterium (assembly GCA_903897715.1). Lineage (GTDB taxonomy): Bacteria > Cyanobacteriota > Cyanobacteriia > CAIUCS01 > CAIUCS01 > CAIUCS01. Next base: position 13,298 of record CAIUCS010000206.1, on the reverse strand, counting down.
TGGATTAGGAGATAAAAATCGTCAACGTCACGTTTGCTTTGACCATGACTGTTTGGAGCAAGTATTAATGCGCATACAAACCAAGGGAATTAAACATAAAATCCGTGGTGAAAACCCCCTCAATTTTTTAGTGAAAGATTACCAAGACCGCATCATTGAATTTGTTGAAGTATCGACTTAGGACTCGGATTTTGCTGGTAGGAGATGGGTTATATCCCATTTCTGGTTGAAGCACAGCGTAACCCATAAAGCTGGTTGACTGACAAAAGTTGTACGCCCTCACCCTCGCCCCCTGGGAGAGGGCTAGGGTGAGGGCTTTCGGGGTTTTGGCTGAGAAGTTTTGTCAGTCAATCAGCCCCTAAGGTAAATTAATATAGAGTCTCATATCCGTTAGTACCACAATAATCGCAGGTGATCCGTGAAACTAGGGCAGTGGTTGGGTTTTTGGGGAATTGCTATTTCTTGCTTTATTTTATGGCAAATTCGAGGGTTGCTACTATTGGTTTTTGCTGCAATTGTCCTAGCGACAGCCTTAAATGGATTAGTAAATTGGTTTCAGCACCAGTTAAAAATGAAACGAAGCTGGGCAATCTCCTTGACAGCCGGATTATCTCTATCCACAGTGATTCTATTTTTCATTCTAATCGTACCATCCTTTGTTAGAGAGTTTCAGCAACTCATTGAATTATTACCCAGGGGTTTTAATGAAATGCGAGATTGGACGAATCAACTGAAAGCTCAACTACCTCCTTGGTCTCCCCCAATACCCCCCATCGCCCAACTATTGAAAGGACTACCTCCCCTAACAACTCAGGTATTTGGCAATTTTTTTGCATTTTTCAATAATGCTTTCGGGGTGGTTTTGCAAATACTATTTATTTTTGTTCTCACCTTCCTGTTCCTATCCGACCCTCAACCTTACCGTCACATGTTTATTCGATTATTTCCTTCTTTTTATCGCCGACGCATCGAGGGAATCTTAGGTCAGTGTGAGGTGGCTTTAGATAATTGGTTTGGCGGCATTATTATCAGTTCTGCGGGAGTCGCTTTGTTAAGCGGTGTGGGACTGACGATTTTGGGGGTACGTTTAGTATTTGCCCACTCTTTGTTGGCAGGTTGTTTAAATTTAATTCCCAATATTGGTCCAGTACTGAGTGTTATCTTTCCTGCAACGATTGCATTACTAGATTCTCCTATCAAAGCTGGTTGGGTTATTGTTCTTTATTTTGTGATTCAACAACTGGAAAGTTATGCCATTACCCCAACCATTATGGCTCAACAAGTTTCCCTATTGCCAGCTGTAACCATACTTGCTCAAATTTTTTTTGCGACTACATTTGGTTTTCTTGGCTTACTGTTGGCATTGCCTCTAACGGTTGTTACTCGTATTTGGATAGAAGAAATCTTAATCAACGATATTCTAGATCGATGGGATGGCGATCCCTTGAATTCAAAGGAAGCACCGGCACTTCAACTTCTTTCCCAGACTCAATCACCAATGAATGAATCAAATTCCCAATAATTTTTTTATCGAGGTGAAAAATGGTCAGTAGTATCTGTCAGTTAATGGTTTCATTGACCAATTCTGTCTTTTTAACAATTTCTATTGTATCCATAGCACTCCCCTGTCGGTCTGTTGAACCAGTTCAGTCCGGTATTGAATCTCCAGCCCCCACTACGTTATCGGGTCATGAACCAAGATTAATTGAAATTAATACCCCTGGCAGCGTTTGGAAAGACTTTGTACCAACGCTTAACCCATATGCTGGTGAGTCCCTGAGTCTTTTCTGGGAGCAAAACTCCATTTATGCAGTAGGTAGTGGTACGGGGGGGGTGTTAGATTACCAATTTAATCCAATGCTAAGATTTAGTGGAGGATACTTGGAATCTCCAGCCCCCAGTTCAGACGGGGATTTCAACTTAGTGCCTGGTGCCGGTTTTAATATCGGTAATTCCTCAGCTCTTGTGCAAATAACCATGACTCCCAATGAAAATTCAGGAGTTGGAATCACCTATGTTAAGGCGTATCGTGCTGCTGGCAGCCCCCTTTTTGGGGGAAACACCGGAACCGTTGTTGTCAATAATGTTTTGAATGTCAATATCCCAGGTATTTTTACCAGATATGTGACAATTCCCCAAATGATTGACGTGATTGGAGTTTCTGGTTATTATCAGTTTAATCCCCAGTTTAGTTTAAATATTTTTGGCACTTATGCGTCTAGTGAGTATTTGGGGGTTTTAGGCTCACGACCCAATGGTGAGATTTGGGGTTATGGTTTGGGTTTATACTTTCCAGATCCAAATAACAAGGGGAATTTAGGGGGATTAGTTGGTGGTGTACAACCTTATTTAGCCAATTCATCTCACATTTCCTCTTCCAACGCAATTATTCCCCCTATTATTCAACCTCCCGTTCATTTGGAAGCCTTCTATAAATACCAGTTGACCGACAATATCACTATTACTCCTAGTATCTTATGGATTTCCAATCCTATGCAACCAGTTGGGACATCTGATAATGTTGTGGGAACTATCAGAACTAGGTTTACTTTTTAAGTGTTAAAAAATGGCAGGATTAAATAAGCTAGGATGTGCTGCGCCAACCACAGCCTATTCTTACCTGAAAACCATTACCTCCTTGGCACTACCCAAAAAGCTACTGTCGAGTGGAAATGACATTAGCGGCAATATCAGGTAGGTTACGATTCATTGGGTAAATCCATGTCAAACCTAGAATTCCGATTGCTACCCCCCCCATACTCACCAGTTGAGCAATTCGCAAAGGACCCAACATTAAACTATCTGTCCGTAAACCCTCAATCCACACTCGACCGAGGCTGTAGGTAATGAGGTAAATCAGGGTAAATGTACCCGGTTTGAACCGAACCGTGAGACCTCGCTCTTCAGCGAACCATAGGGCTATGAGTAAAGAAAACCCACACAAATTCCACATTGATTCGTAGAGAAAGGTGGGATGAAAATATTCAATATTCTCAAAACCAAGAGGGCGGCGATAGGAGGGTATGTATAGTTTCCAAGGCAAATCTGTAGGAGACCCAAAAGCTTCTGAATTAAAGAAATTCCCCCATCTACCCATGGCTTGCCCTAAAATTAAAGAGGGAACGACTAAGTCTGCTAATTTCCAAAACGAAATGAAATGATGGCGACAAAAAATAAAAGCAGCGATCGCCCCACCCAGTATAGCCCCATGAATGGCGATACCACCCTTCCAAATTGCCAATATTTCTCCCCAATTGTTGGCGTATTCATGCCATTGAAACGCTACGTAATACAGTCGAGCGCCGGGAATAGCTCCCAACATCAACCAGATTGCCAAATCACTCACCAATTCTGGATCAATATTACGACGTTGAGCTAGAAATCGAGATAGGCTAACCCCAAAAATTACGGCTAATGCAATTAATAGCCCATACCAACGAATTGAAAATGACCCAATACTCCAGAAAATAGGACCGGGGGATGTGAATTGAAACCCCAGTTCCATTACCAAATTTTCCAAGAACATAGGGTACTTCAATAAAGTGTGGTGCAAATCAGTCATCAGGTGGAGCATAATAGAAGAATGGGTATGGGTTGGTGATTGGTTAAACCTAAAGTATTCCCATGGCTATTAACATAATGGAAGCTATGGTAACATTTTATTTACAAACAATGGATGGATCATAACAATTCTAGGAACCATGGAGTTCTATTTCAAGGGTAAGTTTGGAAAATGAGTCCAATTTTGGCAGGATGCTGAAGTGATGTTACTTTTCGCCAGTGTTTTACTCAGTATTAGCCTAGTCTGTTCAATTATTTATCGCCAACGTTTGCAGTTGTCTTTGGAGGCTGCCCCCCAATTTACCATTGAACCTTATTCGCACCTTCCAACTTATCCCCGTGTATCAGTGATTATTCCAGCCTATAATGAGGTGGATAATATTGAACATTGCATCAAAGCAGTACTTAATAGTACTGATATCCCTGGCGATCGCCTTGAGGTTTGGGTGGTAGATGATCAATCTCAAGATACAACTTGGGCAATTTTACAACGGTTACAGGATGAATTACAGGATCCCCGTTTACGCGTAATTCTGGGAAAACCCCGACCCCACCCTGAACAATGGGTAGGTAAAAACTGGGCTTGTTATCAGGCTGTGGAACGGGCAACAGGTGAGTTTTTACTATTTATCGATGCAGATGTACGATTGCAACCTAAATCCATAGAAACAGCTCTGACCATTGCTATGGCACAACAATCTGGACTGTTAACCCTATGGCCCTCACTCAAGTGTGGTTGTTTGGCTGAATGGGTGATACAGCCATTGATTATGGCTCATTTATTGGTGGTTTTTAATTTTAAGGATGTGAATCATCCAGAAAGCAACTCAGTTTTTGCCGCTGGTCCGTTCATGTTATTTCAACGTTCAGCCTATGAATCCGTCGGCGGACATCAGGCTGTGGCAGATCAGGTGGTGGAGGATGTGGCTCTGGGTCGTCTTGTGAAACAGAAGGGGCTAGGTTTGTACTATGGACTGGGAGCCGGGCTTGCCACCGTACAAATGTATCGCTCTTGGGGTGCTTTATGGGAAGGTTGGACTAAAAATTTCTATCTGGGTGCCCAGCGGCAGCCCAGATTGATGGGTTATCTGGCGTTCCTAATGCTCGTCATTTACCCTTTGCCATGGATAGCTGCATTAGTAATGGCTTATGGAGCGATCGCCCTGCCAACTACTGTGATGAAAATCATTATTTTTACCCTAGCAATGGTGGGGTTGGGTGTAACCATCCTCTTCCAATATCAGCTACGACAAATCATTGCCTCCATTGCCCGTTGTCCCACCCGTTACTGGTGGTTAAGCCCATTGGGTGGTATTGGGATTGCAGCAATTGCCATTGCTTCATACATCAAAACTGAAACAGGCTGGGGATGGACTTGGCGGGGACGACAACTCAATATAGGACATTAATGGATAGAGGGAGAGAGTTGACGTGCCTTCAGAATCGCCGCCATCAAAAATGCGTAGGAGATCATACCGACTAACGCTCCACCGATGAGATTGGATGCAAACGTATTCCACAAGGCATGGATCACAGAGGATGTCAACCAGCCAATTGCCAGGAAAGTCCATCGTTTAGACGGTTTCATGATACTAAGACCGATAAAATAACCAAAGTATCCACTATAGGCAATATGTACAATGATTGAACCTAAGATGCGAGGAATAAGCAACTGAAGCCCAATGAGTTCACCCGCATACTGACCTGATTCTTGGGTGACCGATTCAATGGTGCGAGGCACATATTCCCCCAACGTCTCCAACAAGGTGAATCCAACCGCAGATGCCGTTGCAATTAAAATTCCATCCAAAGGATCCCACACTCCAATCCTTTCCTTCCATGGAGTTTTAATTTGTGTTCCGAGCCAATGGAGAATAAAAACAGGCAACGCCTTTAATAGTTCTTCACAAAGACCAGCCCCAAAAAAATAAGCAATAAATGTACTAATTACGTCTAATTCTGCATCTGAACCGGGGATTTTACCCGGCAGAATCTCCCTAAAAACTAACACAAATAATCCAAAAACCGGACTTGCCAACATCACGATAGTAAAGATAGCTGATCCCGTCAATATCCACCATGGTTTTGGCTTTTCGCTTAAACGATAGACAACAAAGTAAGCAGCTAAGGCTAGGTAAAACCCTAGGAATTGGTTAAATAAAACGGGATGACCCAACGATGAAAATAAGCCCACCACCAGCAATACAGTCAACATTCCGGGAACTAAAAATCCACTTTTTAGTAAGTCGTTCCTAGTGGAAAGAATGGGTACAACTTGGCTAAGATGAAGGGTAGAAGGGATAGTGGGTGGTTTTACACTGGGGCTCTCATTTGGTCGGGGTATGCCTTGACAGGTAAAAACCAGTTCTGGACCACTGGTGCCTAACAAAATGTGATCATTAGGCTGTAAGGAACGGGAACCCTTAATTTGCTGACCATTCACAAAGGTCCCATTAGAACTCCCCAAGTCTGTGACTTGCCAAGTGCCCTCGTCTTCATGATGTTGAGGGGGTATATAACGGATTTCCAGATGTTGTCGAGAAACACCACGATAAATGTGGGGATCAAAACTGACCTGACAACTGATATCCCTACCAAGTAGGGTAGGTGTCTGGAGAGGGAGGGGATACTCAGATGGAGGATTTCCACCATTTGCAACTTGTATTAAACGTGCATTGGTATGGGGTGAATTTGTCATACTAACAGGGTGATACACTCCATTGTTTTGATGTTTCAACTATGGGCAGATGCCAAACAATTATAATAGCAACCTCTTTCGATAGAGTCCGCAATTCCATTGAATGGGAAGTAATGTTTTAATTTTTATTGAACGAAATGTCATGAGAGGACAAACGAACTTACGAGACAAGGAGCACAGTGCTTCATTTGTCTTAAGATTGAGATAGCCGTGGAAACCCCAGACGACAAAAATGGTAGTCCTCAAGTAAGAATATACTGGTATAACCCTAACCAACAATGATTACTTCTTTGGCACTCCCAAAAAAGAGTAGGGGTATGTCTGGATTAAAAAAGGCAGTTTCTCCCAATGGGTCATGGTTAATACCCGCTCAATTCGTCACGTGCATTGGCTCCCCGAATCAAATTTATGATAATGACAATTTGTGACTGGTAGTAGTTTGGCATACTGTTTTCCCCTCCCGATAACTATATCAGCACCCTTAAGTAAACACAGTAGATGACACCTTCATGTCCCTTCAATCCCTATCCCCACAGAATCAACCCAATTTTTCATTTCATTGCCAAGCCTGCTGTAGTCGAACCGGGGCGCGGGCAGGGGTCTTTACGACTCCCCATGGAGTTGTTGAAACCCCACGGTTTATGCCGGTAGGCACCCTGGCTACGGTAAAAGGAGTTACACCGGATCAACTACGGTCAACCCATGCCCAAATGGTACTGGCAAATACTTATCATTTACACTTGCAACCAGGGGAGTCCATCATTGCCCAATGTGGAGGGCTACATCAATTTATGGGATGGCAGGGTCCTATGTTGACGGACTCTGGTGGATTTCAGGTGTTTAGCCTGAGTGACATGCGAAAAATCACTGAAGATGGGGTTACGTTTCGTTCCCATCGGGATGGGCGATTGATTCATCTCACTCCCGAACGTTCAATCCAAATTCAAAATGCGTTGGGGGCGGATGTCATCATGGCTTTTGATGAATGCCCTCCCTATCCCGCCAGTCGGGAAGTGGTGGCGGAGGCTACCTATCGAACCTACCGTTGGTTGGAACGGTGTATGAATACCCATGCAAACTCTAATCAAGTTCTCTTTGGTATTGTCCAGGGGGGGGTCTATGCTGACCTACGACAGGAGGCAGCTAAGGCATTGACATTATTGGATTTGCCTGGTTATGCCATTGGTGGTGTCAGTGTGGGAGAATCACCAGAATTAATTCATGAAGCGGTGAAGGTTACCACACCTTACTTACCGGTTCACAAGCCTCGGTATTTAATGGGGGTCGGCACCTACGGGGAAATGGCACGATCCATTGCAGAAGGGATTGATTTGTTTGATTGTGTAATTCCTACCCGGTTAGCCCGCCATGGTACAGCCTTTGTTCAGGGGGAACGATGGAATCTGAAAAATGCTTGCTTTCAGTCGGATTTACGTCCCCTTGACTCCAGTTGTAATTGCTATACATGCCAAAATTTTAGCCGAGCCTATGTGAGTCATCTGGTGCGATCGCGGGAAATCCTTGCCTATACATTGTTGTCAATTCATAATATAACTGAACTCATCCAATTTACCCAGCGTATTCGTCACGCCATTCTAGCTGATCGATTTGTGGAAGAATTTGCTCGTTGGTTAAGTTATCAACCTATACTACCGTGATTGATAAGGGGAGGAATTGAGGAATGATTGGGAAGATAACCCCATCAATTCAGGAGTGGCAACTCCCACCGTCAACTGCTAAGAGCGTTCTGACGGGGCTGCTCACATTCACCAATGAGAGTTCTTGTCTCCCAGGCTGTGCATCCACTAAGCCTCCACCAGCAGCAAACGGTTGTCCTACCGTCCGTTTAAGTAGGTTCAAACGTGCGTTTAATCCCTGTCTAAACTAACTCCACCATTAGGGCAATCCTGAACTGGAATGGACAAGTCTTTAACAATACTTTCCTCACAACACTGGATGCACGTACTTCTGGCATCAACTCCTTGAGGGTGCCTGCTGCGTTTTACCGTTACTGCTGGCACTATGTTCAGGAATGTCCGCAATGGAACATGGAGATGGATCTAGGTCTGGTTCTAGCTAGACCCTTGATATTCAGTTTCTCGAATCCAATCCGATCGTAGGCTGTACATCAATAATGAGCTACAGAATACTGAAAATCTTTCCGTTGACGGACAAGTGCAAATGTAATCTAGCCATCTTATTCCCCTGACTGTTGTAGTTATTAGAACCTTTTTCTTGTTTAGCTAACTTGCGCTGTTTCCGAGATAGGTTAGTTTGAGCCTTAGGGCAGAACTGAGGAACAGTAATTGCTTCTACATCACTGATCGGTACTGATACGTTAGTAGTATTATACTATTGTATCCTATTTAGTGCTATGAGCTATATAGAACAAAAGCTATAGATGCAGTAATTCCAAATTCAAATTTGGATGGCTCTGAAAGTTTTATTCCAAGAGGACTTTACAATTCTTTATAATCTGGGCGATCGCTGAAATGACCTACCATCCTTCTGAATTTGGAACTGCTGCGATCGCTGCCTATACTCTCTTACTATTTATTTAGTACTTGTCACAAAGTACTGCAAAAAGATAATTGACAAGGGGATCCTGGAAAGATTGCAAGAAATCGTTGCTAATACCTGCGAACCTGGTTGACTGACAAAAGTTGTACGCCCTCACCCCCAACCCCTCTCCCATCGGGAGAGGGCTAGGGTGAGGGCTTTCGGGGTTTTGGCTGAGAAGTTTTGTCAGTCAATCAGCCTGTGAACAGTGGAGCAGCACGCTGACTGATTTTGACGGAGAGTCCTACCACGTTCATCTTGTAGAAATTAGCAAGTAGCAATCAGCAAGTTAGTGCATAACTTAAAGACCGTTTCTAGTCGGTTAATTCGCAAAGAGTATGCGGATGGTATCAACCAAATTATAGTAAGCCAGTGTTCTGGACTGGAGCTTATTGCGTTGCCAGTTGTGGCGGCGTTACTATGGATCAGGTCAAACAATAGGTTGAACATCAACGTGAAATCCCAGACGAATGGTTCCCTCGTCCCCCACCCCTTCGATGTTGAGGTCTACGATTGTCAATTTGCTCAGGGGGGAACCTCCAAGAGCAGTCTAGGGGGGGTACCCCGCAGTTTAGATGGACTGGGGTGGATCAACGAATTTTTTATGTTTTCTTTCCTACTAATTGGTAACTGTTTAACCCTAGTAAAACGAACTTAATTGTTTTACCATAATCATCAGTGTTTAATCCTAACGGTATGCTCCATTGTACTCATTGGGTTCATTAACAGCACTCAGCATCAACATTATAACAACATCAACCTAATGCCAAGACCGGTGTAGTCCTTAATTTGCCCTACCCAAACCATTTCCAGAAAGAACCGCCATGGCATACCGAAAAATAAAACAAGGTTTCAAAACTAAATTATGGCAATTGCTAAGGATGATGTATCCTCCAGCTTTACGATGGATCATTGCCCTAATTATAATAATAACCCTGGCAACCACTACGTTCATTGTGGGTCTTCATGGTCTGTGGCAAACAACCCCAATCCCCCCTTCACAAATTGTGGTTAGCATTCTTAGCGATCCCAAAACATTTAACTATGCCCTCAGTCAGGAATCCCCCAACATCTTTGGTTTTACCTATGAAGGGTTAACGTCTGAAAATGGAGTAACCGGTGAACTAGAACCAGCCCTTGCTGAATCCTGGGAAATTGCCAATGATTCAAAAACCATTACCTTTACCCTACGTCCGGGTCTACGGTGGTCAGATGGGCAACCCCTTACTGCCGATGATGTGGTCTTCACCTACAATAGCATTTACTTAAACGAACGAATTCCAACTGATACCCGAGATATTTTGCGTATCGGTACCAGCCGAGCCTTACCAAAGGTCAGGGAAATAGATGATCGACGCATACAATTCCTCGTCCCTGAGCCATTCGCTCCCTTCCTTCGTACCGTCGGTAGTTTACCCATCCAACCCGCCCATGTTCTTCGTCCCTTGGTTGAAACAAACGATGTCAACGGTAAACCACGATTTCTATCCGCCTGGGACACGTCTACCAATCCTAAAGATATTGTTTTTAATGGATCTTACGTCTTAGAACAATACATCCCCGCCCAACGGGTTATTTTCCGTCGGAATCCCTATTATTGGCGTCGTAATCTGCAAGGTCAACCCCAACCCTATGTGGAGAAAATTATTTGGCAAATTGTTGAATCCAGCGACACGTCATTGCTGCAATTTCGTTCAGGTGGGTTAGATGCTGTCAACGTTACCCCTGACGTATTTTCATTACTCAAGCAACAGGAAAAACGTGGCAATTTTACCATTTATAACGGTGGTCCCGCCTCTGGGGTAACCTTCATCTCTTTTAACTTAAATCAAGGTAAACGAAATGGTAAACCATTAGTAGACCCTATTAAATCTCGGTGGTTTAATAATCTTAATTTCCGTCAAGCAGTGGCATATGCCATTGATCGACAAACATTAATCAATAATGTATTTCGGGGTCTTGGTGAAACTCAGAACACTCCTATTTCTGTTCAAAGTCCCTATAATCTCACGCCATCAGAGGGACTGAAAGTTTATGATTACAACCAGGAAAAGGCGAAGCAACTCCTTCAACAGGGTGGGTTTCGTTACACCGATCAAGGACGATTAGAAGATGATCAAGGCAATCCGGTAAGATTCAGCCTGATTACTAATGCTGGCAACAAAATGAGAGAAAGTATGGGTGTGCAAATTAAACGGGATCTGGATCAAATTGGAATTCAGGTTGACTTTAACCCCATTTCTTTTGGCATTTTGGTCGATAAGCTTTCCAATGGATTAGATTGGGAATGCCATTTACTCGGGTTTACTGGTGGAGTTGAGCCAAACAATGGAGCTAATATTTGGGCTCCCGATGGGGGGTTGCATTCTTTTAATCAAAAGCCGCAGACCGGACAAGTGCCCATTACCGATCGGGTGGTTGCTGATTGGGAACAACGAATTGGCGATCTCTATATACAAGCTGCTCGGGAATTGGATGAAACGAAACGGAAGGCACTTTATGCTCAAACCCAACAAATCACCCAGGCGAATTTACCATTCATTTATTTGGTAAATCCATTAGCCATGTCAGCGATTCGTAACCGTGTCCAAGGTGTAAGGTTCTCCGCCTTAGGGGGTGGGTTCTGGAACATCTATGAACTTCGTTTACAGGATTAATCAATCCTTCTTTCTATCTTCGTCAAGTATCTAACATGTTGGCTTATGAGTTGCTTGATCAACGCCCTAACGATAATTCCTGTAAATTGACCCTAGCTGACTAACAAAAGTTTATCGCTCATGGCTCCTCATCCTTGGGTCTTGGCACTAACTCAGAGTTCCCCATAGGATAGGTGTGTCTGCCTGCCTAGATAGTCCCCCTTTTTCTGCGTGGTACGGTCTTTGACCTCGTTGTTCATACCGTCGTCAGCATTGGGATGTTGATCCTGATTGTCTGCCGCTGTTGACTCATCGGGGGCAAGTCACCGCCTACTGGCAAGCCTCATGCATAATGCAGGCTAGATAACTGTTTCCCTTCCCCCCGATAATTAGAAAAGCTTGTTATAATAATTAAAGAAACTTATTAATTCTTAATGGTTTTTTCCATATTAAACCCATTATTTTGTTATGAATATCACCAATATCACCCGTACTACTGCAAAACTCTTTCAGCCCAATGTCAGCACTAATCACTGGTCCCAGTCCACCTTGGCGATCGCCCGGGTAGTAATCGGTGTTATGATGGTGCATAATGGACAGGACAAGCTGTCAGACATCGAAAACTTTGCCCACACCTATGTGGAATACTTGGGACTACCTTTCCCGATTTTCCTTAGTTATATCGCCGCATACACAGAACTAATCGGTGCTCCTCTTGTGGCAATTGGGCTATTCACTCGCCCCGCTGCCTTGGGGTTACTGGGCACTATGACCGTAGCCATGTACCACCATATCTCTGTGGCGGGTCTGAGTTTACCCTACTTAGAACTATCGGCTATCTACGCCGCTTGTTTCCTGTGCTTTACTGTGAATGGAGCTGGGTTGTTTTCCATCGATGCCTTGATTGCTAATCGGTTGGACAGCACCGCCCTTACTCTTCAATCCAAGCAGGTGATGCGGTTAGAAAAAGTCTATCAGTCCGATGCTGCTGAGAAGCAGACTGAAGTCCTTCCTTAAGTTTTCCAGAACTGGTGGGTAAAGTGGATAATATTCACTCTACCCTCCAAGATCCCGCTTAGTGCGGGCTGACTGGGAATCCATCCCCTTCAGTTAGATGCCACTGACTGCCTCAGTGAAAGCGTAAACCTACAAGAACATTTCTCGGCAGTGCTGCACTACGACTTACCTTGGAACCCCAACCGACTCGAACAGCGTGGAGGTAGGGTGGATTACTATGGTCAAAAAGCCTTAAAAGTGAAATGCGCCTTATGAGGATGTTTTGAGTAATATAACCAGCCCGTGGCGGCTCGTTGTGGCTATACGGTGACAGACGCGGTGCTGATTGACTGACAAAAGTTGATTCGGATGGCTGTAATGCTTTTGTTATAGTGATTTCAGACATTTTGAGTACAAGGGAGCCAAGGCAGGGCTATTTCATTCCCAAGGGAGCCGAAAGATAGTAGATTCTTAGGCTAGTTCTAATGGTTCTAGCGGTTATGCATCCACCTCTCACCTCCACCCCTGTTGTCATCGACTCAAGGCTTGAGTCTACGGCAGAGCGCATTGAAATCCTCGAAGCCTTCTCTGACCTGCCGGATGTCCGCCGAGCCGCTGGCAAGCGGCATCCCATGGCGCTATGCTTAGCGCTGTTTACCCTAGCGGTGACGGCAGGGAATCGAGGTTTTTTGGCGATTGGCGACTGGCTCGCGTGCTACCGTTGTGACCTGATTGCGCTCTTCAATCCGCCCAAGAGTCGCCTCCCCTCCTACAGCACCATTCGTCCAGTGCTCCTGGAGCTAGATTATGTCCAGTATTCAGCGTCCTTCGCTCGATTCTTCGGTATT
>CAIUCS010000205.1 GCA_903897715.1 uncultured Synechococcales cyanobacterium | reverse complement strand
TTTGGTCTACGGCTGACCTGTTGCGGGGCTTTAATGGAAAACATTCCGGCTATGGTTTGTTCTCGCTGTGGTGAAGAGGTCTTTAGACAAGAAACGACGGAGCAAGTTGGAGTGATGTTGCAGGAACCGAAGCAACCGAGTCGATCAATTTCTAACGATCAAATTATTCTATTGAAGATGAAAATTTATCGTTGCTTGTCCTAGTGGCAAACTGGATATACTTGAGAATTGACATTTCATTCTTAGCTGTTTTGAGTCGGGGTCTTGCTTTTCAGGCTCTTGATCACTTTCTAACAGTCAGTTACAACGGATGCGTAGGCTCATACATCGGGGATTTTACCGAGACTGATCCGCAGCAGACACGAGACGCGAAGATTTTAAGACGAAGTGTGATACAGCAGTTTCAAACCCTCCCGGATCCGCGTGGGGAACGAACGCAACACCATAGCCTGGTGGCGATAGCCCTCTTCACAGTGCTGGCTGGGGCGGACGGGCTTGTCGCCATTGAGCACTATAGCAAAGGGAAGCAATCGTAGATTGAGACCTTTTTAGACCTCCCCCACGGGATTCCGTCCCACGATACCTTTGGGCGAGTGATGGGGGCGTTAGACCCGGAGGCGGGGTTTCTCGCCTGGGTGGGACGGATCACCGAGGTACTGGGCAGGCGTTGATTCATATCGATGGGAAAACCGCCCGAGGCTCCTATGACCGGGGGGCAACGGAACGCCTTGCACAGCGTGAGTGCTTGGAGTAGTGAGCACAACTTGGTGCTAGCTCAACAGCGGGTCGATTCCAAGTCCAATGAGATCACCGCTGTTCCCTCTCAGGTTAAAATACATAACATAGTGAAGACCAACAGCCGATAATCAACCTATGTTGACACTGCTCAAAAAGTCCCATTGTTTGAATAAGATGCTTATAAAAATCTTCATCCATCACTCAGGGGAAAAACTTGAAGTATTCCTTAGGGTAGTGGACATCAAAACTATATCACGCAATTTTTCAGAGATTTGAATATGACTTTAACCAATTCCCCGGATATATCCACTATTCCATCGTTTTGTGAAGGGATTCAGTATTTTAGTAACACGTTCCCTGAATTGGATCGCTACGGGATGACCCCTGTTATTACCCCGGGGAGACAGGCGATCGCTGACCCTAGCGACATTTGTGCGGTTTATCAGACACTTCTTTATGCAGACGCGCTTCGTTATTTAACCCTACAGATTACTGCCAGTAAAGCCTCTGGACACCCTGGTGGATTTGCCAGTCAGGCAGAAGCTTATGGGGCGTTAGTCATGCTTGGGCATAAAAATATTGTGACAGAGGTAGGGCATCATGCCCCTGGTTTCTACAGTGCCATGTTTCTTGATCGGTCATTGGAAGACATGGGAATCACCACAGTTCAACAACTCCGTCATCGGTTTCGAGAGAGACATGGACTCCTAGGACATCTATCTGGATACATACCAGGGATACTAGCTCCAGCGGGTCCCTTGGGACAGGGACAGCATTTTGCAATGGCTGCTGCATTATTACATCCTAACATCCTATTCCCCTTCACCTTAGGAGATGGTGGAATGGGTGAACCCTATCCGTTGAGCAGTATTGCCCATTTCCATACCGCTTACCCCCAGGTTACCAACTTTTTGCCTGTACTGGTGTGGAATGGATATTCCCAAGAACACCACAGTATGGTGTCACTGAAGAGTAATGAACAAATGGTTGATTACTGGCATAGTAATGGCTTTAGTGAAGTCGTTTTAATCGATGCCAAAGATTTTGATGACCAAAACCAACCGGGTGCCTACGTTGACAGCACAATTTTTTCGTTTGAGCAACGATTAGCATTCACCAAAGCTACCTTGGAAAAAATCAACGCTGCCGTTAACTCTGCCTTTAAAGGCAGGCTGACTGCCGTGATCATGAAACAACTGAAAGGAGCGGGTGTACATGCACGGGGGGCGAAGTCCCATAACCTCTATCCCCAACATACCCTTGATCATGTAGACATTATCAAAGCACTGGAGGCTTTAGCTCTTCCACCGGCGGCATGGGAACTAGTCAGGACAAATTGTGAACGGTCTGGCGGGGGACCTGCTGCCAAAACAGTGGTTACCGAATCAGTATTACCCCTGCCAGACTTGGGTTCCCTCCATTTACAAGATTATCCAGTTGGGGGTGATGCCAAGGTGGCAACGACGGCAATGGGATTGTTGGTGGGTCAAGTTGGCGGGAAGGATAACCGTTTCCTGGTGACTAATGCTGATGGCAATGAAGCATCTGGAATTGCCAACATTAATCAGGCTTTAAAGATTAACCATCCCACTGAAGATCCACTCTATAACCAAAAGCCAGGTGGTCAGGTTTATGAACCACTGAGTGAAGATGCCTGTGCTGGGTTGGCGGCTGGGTTATCCCTGATGGGAGCCAGAACCCTATGGTGTTCCTATGAGTCTTTTGCCATTAATGGGTTGCCTATCTGGCAAACCGTAACCCAGGCGATGGCTGAATTACGTCGTCCAACCCCATCTACTATTACCTTATTTACAGCTGGGGCGTTGGAACAGGGACGGAATGGTTGGACCCATCAACGTCCGGAAATTGAAGCTTATTTTGCCGCCATGATGCGAAATGGTAATGTTTTTCCGTTGTTCCCTCCCGATGCCAATAGTATTCAGGTTTGTTATGAATGGGCATTAACGACTCACAATAAGGGGGTAGTGATTACGGCCAGTAAGTCTCCCCTGCCGATTCGTACTACCCATGAACAAACCCGAAGTGGACTACAGGAAGGAGTTGTGATTCTTCATGACACTGCCAAAATAGACACCCCAACGAGGAAATTAGTAGTTTTTGCGGTGGTTGGAGACTTAATTCTGCTTCCAGTGCTGGAAGCGGCTACAGCGCTGGAAGATAGGGGATTTTCCGTGCGGGTTGTGTCAGTGGTTAGTCCCCGTCGCCTGTATCGACCCACTGATGTTGCCTGGAAGAGTTGTTCGGAACCAGATGGGAATTTTTTAAGTGATGACCAATTTGAACACATTTTTGGTGGGGATGGGCTGATTGGGGTCACTGGGGGAGCAAGTGGGATGTTGGAGCCCGTAATGCTACGCAGTCAATGCAAGCGAGATTTGTTTGCCTGGCAACGGGGGGAAACCACCGCCAGTGCTGGAGAGTTGCTAGGGTTTAATGGCATTACTGCCACCTCTTTGGCTGATCGGGCGATCGCCTTGATCAACAGTCAGTAGTCCCACCCCTTCATGTTTTTACCATTGCTTCATAAAAACGGCGTTGTTGCATGAATAGTGTGTCACGGACGGGGTAGGTATAGCGTAAAGTTGAAGTACCATCTAAAACCTGACGCCTATGCCGTACCGAGTCCGCAACTGGTCTGATTATAACGCTGGTTTGAAGCAGCGCGGCAGTCTCACCCTATGGTTGAGCAAAGACGCCCTTGAGCAATGGGTAATGAGCACAGCGACGGGTCGGCGAGGAGCCTCTCAACTCTACAGTGACACGGCGATTGCGACTGTAGCTACGCTCAAGAGCGTGTTCCATCTGTCTGGGCGTCAAGCTCAAGGATTTGTCGAATCGGTATTTCAGTTGATGAATATCCCCTTACCCGTGCCCGACCACAGCACCGTATCGCGTCGATTGGCTGCCTTATCGGTCTCTATACCGGTTCAACCGCAGAG
>CAIUCS010000204.1 GCA_903897715.1 uncultured Synechococcales cyanobacterium | reverse complement strand
TTGTTGGGGTAAGTGGCACAGTAATGGGATCCATGGAATGGGTCAATGCCCTATTCCCAGAGTGTTGTCCATAGTCATGTTAAGTCCCATCCATATTTTGTTCACCACTGGGGATTGTTATAAACCGGAGTAGAACACATCAAAAGCCTCTATAGAAAACCAAGAAACTCTTGATGGAATAAACCTTGCCTCAACCAATCCCAGGATACAGTTCTGTAGTAATTTCTAGATTAGTTACCCTAAGTCTTCTATTTAAGCTGTTTAATTCATTAACCCTAATGACCATTACCAATCAAATTCGATTTAACAATCTGCGTGGTGATATGTTTGGCGGGCTGACTGCTGCCATTGTCTCACTCCCCCTCGCCTTGGCTTTTGGCGTTGCCTCTGGAGCCGGTCCGATCGCTGGTCTGTATGGGGCAGTCTGTGTTGGCTTCTTCGCTGCCCTGTTTGGCGGAACTCCAACCCTAATCTCTGAACCGACTGGACCAATGACCGTTGTGATGACGGCGATTGTCGCCAGTTTGACTGCCAACAATCCCATAAATGGACTGGCAATGGCGTTTACTGTTGTGATACTGGCCGGGTTATTTCAGATTATCTTTGGGTTTTTTAAGTTAGGTAAATACATTACCCTGATGCCCTATAGCGTAATCTCCGGTTTCATGTCAGGGATTGGTATAATTCTGGTCATTTTACAAATTGCCCCTTTTCTCGGACATCCTGCGCCTAAAGGAGGTGTCATGGGGACGGTTGCTGCCATTCCTCAACTGGTGGCTACTGCCAGGTTCCCTGAAGTAATTTTGGGGATTGTAACCCTGGTCATTATTTTTCTCATGCCCAAGAAGCTGAAGCAATTAGTACCTCCCCAGTTAGTCGCCTTAATTGTCGGTACAATTATCTCCCTCACCGTATTTGGAGATGCAGATATTCGTCGCATTGGAGATTTGGGTGAAATCCCAATGGGGTTGCCTCAGTTTCAGTTGCCAACTTTCACGCAGGGTCAAATCACCACCATGTTTGTCGATGGCATCATGTTGGGGATGCTGGGGTGTATTGATACGTTGCTGACCGCCGTGATTGCCGATAGCCTCACCCGTACAGAGCATCAGTCGAATAAAGAACTGATTGGTCAGGGCATTGGTAATATTGTTTCGGGACTGTGCGGGGGATTGCCCGGAGCAGGAGCCACCATGGGAACGGTGGTCAATATCCAAACGGGAGCGACCTCAGCTCTCTCTGGGATTACACGGGCACTGATTTTACTGGTGGTGGTGCTGGGGGCTGCCCGCTATACGCAGCCTATCCCCATGGCCGTGTTGGCAGGTATTGCCCTCAAAGTAGGGGTTGACATTCTGGACTGGAGCTTCTTGAAACGATCGTACAAGGTTTCCCCCAAAGGATCTCTGATCATGTATGGGGTCTTAATTCTGACGGTATTTGTTGATCTGATTGTGGCGGTTGGGGTTGGGGTATTCATCGCCAATATTCTGACGATTGAGCGATTGAGCGAAATGCAATCGCAGGAAGTCAAGCTGATTTCAGATATGGATGACGATGCCCGGTTGAGTATGGAAGAAAAACAACTGCTGGATCAAGGGAAGGGTCGGGTGTTGTTATTTTACCTGAGTGGACCTATGATCTTTGGTCTGTCAAAGGCGATCGCCCGTGAGCATAATGCCATGAAAGATGCTGATGCGCTAGTGATAGATTTGAGCGATGTCCCTCTGTTGGGCGTGACGGCTTCGTTGGCAATCGAAAATGCAATTCGAGATGCCTACGACAAAGGGCTGCTGATTTATGTCGTTGGAGCCAACAGTAAAATTCAAAATCGGTTAGAGCGGTTGGGGCTATTTGACCTGATCAAACCGGAACATATTTTGGACAACCGTACCGAGGCATTGCGTCAAGCCCTTGATCACGTTTATAGCAACAGTATTCAGGTCTAATCCCTTTTTTACATGTAGGGGGGAGGGAAACCTGCTTGATCCTCCCTAACCATCTTGCTTAAAGCTTTCTTTAGTAGAGAACCCTGTCCTATGTTTTTGATTCCAGAGACGATCCATCCCTTTATTCAACCTCCTTTCCTGCCAGTACTTCCGTTGATGGCAATGGCTGAAGCGGAAAAAGCCCCCATCATCCTTACCGGGGTACTTCTGACTTTAGTTGTCATCTATCTCGCTAGCAAACTGGGAGCCGAGGTTTCTAAACGATTGGATTTCCCGCCGGTTTTGGGAGAACTGGTGTCCGGGGTGCTGGTTGGCATGTCTGCTTTGCATCTGGTGGTGTTTCCAGAAAACGGGATGGAATCGTCTGATTCCTTCATTATGTCTACCTTGCAATGGATCAATGGATTGACACCAGACGCATTAAACAGCGTCTTCCAGTCGCAAAGTGAAGTAATTTCGGTGCTGGCTGAAATTGGTGTGATTATTCTGCTGTTTGAAATTGGACTAGAGTCGGATCTACGCCAGCTCAAGGAAGTCGGCTCTCAGGCCACGATCGTGGCTTGCGTTGGGGTGGCAG
>CAIUCS010000203.1 GCA_903897715.1 uncultured Synechococcales cyanobacterium | reverse complement strand
TGAACGTTAGCGCCGACTTCCTATTTCATCGCAGTCTCAATATAATTTTTTTTCGCTGTATTTTGTGACAATGTTTCCAACAGTTTAAGCAAGTTGAAGTAATAGGGGAAATGGATTCAACAAACACTAATTAACTAGAATCCGTTTTTTTTCAGGTTTATGCATCCGCTAGGTTCAAATCTTGCCCTAGCCTTATAAACGACTGATCTATCCCTGATTGACTGACAAAAGTTCTCAGCCAAAACCCCGAAAGCCATCACCCTAGCCCTCTCCCATCGGGAGAGGGAACTGGAGGAGTGGATCGGCTCCCCTCGCCCCCTGGGAGAGGGGTTGGGGGTGAGGGCGTGCAACTTTTGTCAGTCAACCAGGATCTATCCTCCAATTCCTAAACGTCCGGCTAAAACCGGAGTTAACGGGAGTAGGGTAATAACCATGATGAATAACATCAAAAGTGCTAAAGCAGCCCGGGAGTCATCCGGTTCTGTAATATCATTTAGGCTGGGTCGTTCCTGTCCTTGTTGTAAGACTAGTATCACCACCGCCCAATACAATGCTAACGCATTAAATAATGCCCCCAATCCGAGAATGATTAACGTAGCAAAGCTGGTGCGGCTAGCCATTTTCCGTCCATAAATAGCCTGGATAATTCGTCCGCCATCTAACTGTCCGGCTGGCATAACGTTAAGGGCAGTAATCACTAATCCTACCCAACCGATAATTGTTAAAGGATGGATGGTAATGGTTCCTTCCTTCAAAGATTCACCCAATATGGTTTTAGCTAAGGCGCTGACCAACAACGAACCTTCAAAAATTGCCGATGGCACTTGAATGGGTGCTTCACCTCGGGATAAAAATAATCCAATAATTAGCATGGTTATGGATACCAATCCGCCACACAATGGTCCAGCAATGGAAATATCAAATAGGACTGAGCGGTTGGGAAGGATGGATTCAAATCGGGTAATTGCACCAAAGGAGCCAATTTCCCAGGTGGGCAGGAAAAAGGGCCAACTCAGGCGAACTTGATGGCGCCTGGCTACCCACCAATGTCCCAATTCGTGGCTCATGAGTACAACCAGTAATCCGATGGTAATGGGTAACGCCTCTGAAACCCTCTGCCAATCAACCACTAAGTTAAACCCTGATTGGATACCGCCCCGGATTAAACAAGTGGACAAGGTAGCAATAAATAACAAAAGAGCAATTAGTTTTTGAGTTAGGTTCGATACCTTTGGTTCATTACTTCGGGGGAGTACCACCACCACTGGTTTGCCGTCGGGATTCTCTACTAGAAATAATCGGTAGCGATCGCCCACACGTTCTTGCAAGTTTCGACTCAAGCGACCGTGAACCAATGACCCATCCCCCCGTAAATTGCCATTGAAAATTACCCCATCTTGAAAGGGAACTGTTTCGGTGGCATAGAACGTTTCAATTCCGAAAATACCTTTGATGAGCTTCAGGTCATCAGGGGGCATAGGGGAAAGGTCTGGAGGGGAATTTTTTGAGGGTAAGGGGGTTCCTTCCATGGTTTTTTTTCCCGGTGCAGGGGGTATAACCTCTTTGGTGAGGGAAGTTGAACGCATGGCTGCCAATTGTTGTGCCAACATTGGGTCTTGGCTGGCAATTCGCAACTGGCGACCGAGGAAAATATAGAAACCAGTGGAAACTAAAAACAAGAATAGAATACTGATAAAGTTGAGGTAAATTCCAGCGGATAACAACCCTAAGAACCCTAACCAAGGTGCCATCAATACAACCGATTGGAGCCATGCCAAAATTCCCAGCTTACCAAATGGACGGGCACGGACAAAGCCAACCCCTACAATTACCAGTGCACCCAATAAAATCAATGCAGACAACATAACGACACCTCATCCAAAACCTACTCTGTTGGGACTTGAAATAGCGCGGTGACACCCCAGATTGGAATCATCCATTAAACAATACCCACTAATTTTGCGCTGAAATCCCAAACAACTGATGCCTTTTCATCATCCCGTGCTTGGGATGAAACCCGTTGAATAAACGGTTGACGACCTTGACTGTTGATATTGCCCCAACTCCAGTAGGCACCAGAGTGTTGAAAGTCTGGACTAACCAACACATCAGCGACTCTTTCCCCTGCTAGTTCTTGGGACACATAGCCTTTGGTAATGTATTTTTGAAAAAGAGGAAATAACGTCCGGAATAAGGGGTAATGATTCCGAAACAACGGGGTTTCTGCAACACAACCAGGATAGAGGGACATGAAAGTGATTCCTGTGGACTCATGATAACGACGATGGAGTTCACGCATGGTTAACACATTGCACACTTTGCTATCTTTATATGCTTTCACGGGTTCAAATTTTTTGCCATTCGCCATGGAGATAGGTTCTTGAAAGCCCATTGCAAACCCTTCACAATTACCTAAATCAGGACGGGGATAAACTTTACCCCCTGGTTCATCTGGATTATGGGTAACGGTTCCTAGAATCACGACTCTACGGTCATGAACTGGGGACTTTTGTAGTTCCGGTAATAATAAGTGACACAATAAAAAGTGGCTAAGGTGATTGGTCGCCATGGTCAACTCATATCCTTCAGCACTGCGAAGGGGTTCTTTCAGTAACGGCATATAAATTGCAGCATTACAGAGTAGCCCTTGCAACGGTCGCCCACCTGCAACCACTTCC
Organism: uncultured Synechococcales cyanobacterium; assembly: GCA_903897715.1. Classification (GTDB taxonomy): domain Bacteria; phylum Cyanobacteriota; class Cyanobacteriia; order CAIUCS01; family CAIUCS01; genus CAIUCS01. Next base: position 11,626 of record CAIUCS010000203.1, on the reverse strand, counting down.
TGGGCAAAGCACCTAGTACTTTCTAGGGAACCCAAATCAACTTGCATCAGGCTAAATAAATCCTGGGAGAACCCTAATCTTTGGGCGGCATCCCCCCCTTTGGCCACATCTCGACAAGCCATGATCACATGGTAACCTCGATGGATTAAAGCGCTGGCTGTATACAAACCTACACCCGATGATGCTCCTGTGATTATGATTGTAGGGTGTAAAGGGTGTTCCATTTCTCTTTTATTAAACTTTATAACCTCATTTTACTATAAATTCACTGGTGCTAATGGGCAATTCTAAATTCATAACGGTGGCAAACCAAATACTCGACGAAATTGGGCATCTACCCCATCAAAAGGTACATTGCCAATACTATCCAAAACCACCTTTCCAGACTGGTCAATTAAAACAGTTTGGGGTACCTTTCCTCGAAAGTAGTGACTAGGGTCTGATAACTCTGGAGACGGGGAAAGAGGAAGGGAGTCGATATTTAAGGGAATAAAGTCAGTGACGCGTCCATAGTAAGACTGTAGGTTGGAGACGACTTCTGAATAGTGTTTGCAATCTCGACTATCGTCTAAGTAAAATACCAACAGTGCTGGTTTTTGAAGCCGTAATGAATCAGATAAAGAAACTTTGGGAGGAATCAGGGAACCATTACCAGCGTAGAGGGCATAGATATTACCATCAAAATGATCATCATTAATTCCGGCAAAACAAGGAGAGGGGGACAAAAAAAGAAAAGAAATTAAAATCAACCAGACCCAAATAGACCAACATTTGCCTCTACCAGAAAAACCAACCCTGATTTTTAATGGACTTAAGTCAGAACAATGATAAAACTTCATACTAGGGTCAGTGACTCTCACTGGGAAATGGTTTTGAGTTTTCAATAGTGAAAGCTAAACATGGGTTAGGGAGTTGCCTAACCCATATTTGGAATTTTCATGGAACTGCCATCTTTTGGCAACGTAGGTTTATTTAATGAACCAGACCTTGTTGATGTGTCACATCAATCGCCTTCATCCAGAATAAACTCAACAATTGAGTAAAGTTTGACCAATAAAAAGGTAGTTTACGGAAAAACTTGACTGGGGCAGAATTGGAGGAATTAGCAATAAGAGTTAACTGTTGATTGTTTTGGATACAATGATCAAGGCGACGGTAAAACTCAGGATTATCAACATCTAAAATGACAGGAAAAACCCGTCCAGCAGTTTCATTGGTTTTTTTAATCACCTGAATATCATATTCACGAGCGTCCAACCCAATGGCGGCATAAAAGTCTTTTCGTTGGATGTCATTGAGATACATGGTGGCAAACACTGACAGAAGGAAAAACTTACTCCAGGTTTTCGGCGAAATTAGGCACACCAACAAAAACCGTTGCCATGCCTTAGCAGAAAATGACAAGGGGATTTCCTTGATTTTGTCTAAAAGGGTGCGGGGACGATTCAACATTTGCGGTTGGGTTCGCATAATGGCATCAAAAAAGTCGCCATGGCGGTTTTCATCTTGACACCAGTTTTCAAAGAAACGGAAAATGGGATAAATGCGATTTTCTGGATGGGACTCAAGGTGTCGATAGATAGTAATGTAACGCCAATAGCCAATCTTTTCAGAAAGATAAGTGGCATAAAAAATAAATTCCGGTTCAAAGTAGGTATAACTTCGATACTGGGTTAAAAAGCCCAAGTCTAAGGATAACTTAAAGTCAGACATCGCTTTATTCAGAAAACCGGCATGACGTGCTTCATCTCGAGACATGAGGTTAAAACACTCAGCCAGAATAGGGCTACGATTTTTCAACTTGCGGCTTAGCTCTTTATATAAAAGAAAACCAGAGAATTCTGCCGTACAAGACCGTTCTAAGAATTCAATGAATAGTTGCCGGGTCTGACCATCGATGTGTTCCCAGGATTGGTTAAATTCTTCGTCCCTAACAAAATGATGACGATTATAATCGACCCGGAATTCATCCAGAATAGCCTTTAACTCAGCTTCATTTTCTGATATGTCCATCCTTGCCATTGCCTCAAAATCCGTGGTGTAAAATCGAGGGGTCAGAATGGTTTCTTTAACTGGAACTTTAATTCCAGGACGGAGTTGATCAAAGGACGCCTTTTCGAGGGTGTTTACCATGTCTTCTCTACTGGTTGTGGGGATAAACAAAAGACTCGCCTAGGTTTATGGTGTGGATAACAATAGACCATCCATAAACTTCACGTTTCAGGATTTAATTGATATCTAGGTATATTACTGATACCCAAATTTCAGGAGAGCCAACCATCGTTATCATAGTATAAAATTCCATTTAATCATCAGAGGGTAAGATTCCTTAACACTCTTGGTTTACCTCGTAGTACCATTAGATGAAGATTAATTTTTTTTCACTCCCATTCTGTCTACTCTTCCCCATATCCTTAAAAAACTATGTTGCGCTTAGAGCATATCAGCAAAATTTATCCCACTGGAGAGGTGCTTAAGGATATTAACTGGGAGGTAAAATCCGGCGATCGCATTGGTCTTGTTGGGGTTAATGGGGCAGGTAAATCCACCCAATTAAAGATCATTGCTGGTGAAATTGAACCCACTGCTGGACATATCATTCGTCCTGCCAGTTTACACATTGCCTACCTCACTCAAGAATTTGAAGTTGATCCTTGTCGAACGGTGCGGGAAGAATTTTGGTGTGCTTTTGGCGAGGCAAACACGGTATATCAATCATTACATCAAATTCATTTAGATTTGGAAACTGCCAGCGGAGAGTATTTAGATCAGGTTTTGAACCAAATGGATCATCTCCAACGTCAGTTTGAATCCATGAATGGGTATGGCTTAGATGCTCGTATTGAAAAAATACTACCTGAATTAGGATTTGAACCAGATGATGGCGATCGCCTGGTGAGTTCCTTCAGTGGGGGTTGGCAAATGCGTATGAGCCTGGGGAAAATCCTACTACAAAAACCAGATTTGTTACTGTTAGATGAACCAACCAACCACTTGGATTTGGAAACCATCCAGTGGTTAGAGACCTATCTCAAGAATTCAACAACCCCCATGGTCATCATTTCCCACGACCGGGAGTTTTTAGATCGGCTATGCACCCAAATTGTCGAAACTGAACGGGGTGTATCCACCACCTACCTTGGAAATTATTCCGCCTACCTGCAACAAAAGGAGGAACAGCGGGATGCCCAGTTAAATGCCTACGAACGACAGCAAAAAGAATTAGAAAAACAACAAACTTTCGTTGATCGTTTCCGAGCCAGTGCCACCCGTAGCACCCAAGCAAAGAGTCGGGAGAAGCAACTGGAAAAAATTGAACGGATTGAAGCACCAACTGGGGATGTACGCAGTCTTAAATTTCGTTTTCCCCCTGCTCCCCGCAGTGGACGGGAAGTTGTTGTCATTGATAACCTAACCCATACCTACGGCGACAAAATTCTCTTCTTAGGAGCTGAATTATTAATCGAACGGGGGGATCGGGTTGCTTTTTTAGGACCCAATGGAGCAGGTAAATCCACCTTACTGCATCTGATCATGGGCATGGAACAACCTACGGAAGGAACAATTAAACTTGGAGACCATAACGTAATCCCAGGTTACTTTGAACAAAATCAAGCAGAAGCTTTAGAGTTAAGTAAAACCGTACTGGATACAATCCATGATGAAGTTCCGAAATGGACCAACGAAGAGGTTCGTTCCTTATTAGGTCGTTTTTTATTCAGTGGTGAAACCGTTGCCAAGTTGGTAACATCCCTAAGTGGTGGGGAGAAAGCCCGGCTGGCTCTGGCAAAAATGCTGCTCCAACCCGCTAATTTATTAATTTTGGATGAACCGACTAATCATTTAGATATTCCAGCCAAGGAAATGTTAGAAGAAGCTATTCGCCATTATGATGGCACTGTGGTGGTAATTTCCCATGATCGATATTTTATTTCCCAAATAGCCAATAAAATTGTAGAAATCCGGAATGGGGAACTTCGTCTGTATCGTGGAGATTACCATTACTACCTAGACAAGCTAGCCGAGGAAAAAGCCGAAACCCAATCCAAAGCTATGGCAGCAGAAAAAGTTGCCAAGACTGATGCTAAACGGGCTAAACAAAAAGAAAAAGAAATTGCCAGAAAGACCAAACAAGCATCTAAAAAGTAAACCTAGTGGGGAGGAGTGGTTACTTTTTGCCCCAGTTTGGGTTCTGTTCCCTTCAGTAGCCGATTTAAGTTGGATCGATGGCGCCAAATAACATAGGTTCCTCCGATTACTGCGAATAGTTGATAGGGAATGGGTTCATTCAGTACTACCATGGCAATGACAACTGCAATGGCACCACTAATGGAACTGATGGATACAATACGAGTCACCCCAACCACCCCAGTAAATACCGCTACCGCAGCCAATGCCACCACCCAATTCATTGCCAATAGAATACCTAAGCTGGTGGCCACGGATTTACCACCTGTAAAACCAAGCCAAACAGATTTACTATGACCAACTAAGGCTAAAAGCCCACTGATGGCAATTAATGAAGGAATATCCACAGATGGAGGGGTGAACGGCAGGTGATCAACGGAACGGGCTAGGGCGATCGCCGCTATTCCCTTTCCCAAATCAATGATGAACACCAATAAGCCGGGTCCTCTTCCCAACGTACGAAGAACATTGGTTGCCCCAGTGGAGCCAGAACCCACCAGACGAATATCAATTCCTTTGAGCCATATACCAATTAAATAACCCGTCGGAAAAGAACCTAGCCCATAAGCTACCAGCAGTACACCAAGGAAAATTATAACCCCGTTCACCACCACAGACCTCCCCTTATTTTTCCTAAGTCTTGGGTATCACTAGGTTTTCCAGACCTGAGAGTACCTTGATTGTTTCAATGGTATCACCTTGGCGGATTTGGTCTAACACCTCCCGGTTTTCCGTGACATAACCAAATACTGCATACCGTCCATCGAGTAAATTTAATCCAGCGGGGGTGAGTTCTGGTTCAAATAGGAAAAAGAAAAACTGGGACGAGCCTCCCCCCGGTTCATCGGCAGGACGAGCCATACCCAAGGTTCCAAAAGCTGAAAAAGGCAGGATTGGTTTGTCTAAATAACGTCCTAATTCTTCAAAAGTTTGATTATAGATAGGTGTGTCATCTCCCTTCACAAAAATTTCCATGGGAATAGACCGGTATTGTTGGGTTTGGGGGTCAACGAATCCAACCTCAGGTCCTGGGGGGTCTCCGGCTTGAAGAACATAGGACTCTTCAGCACGAGTAAAGGGTAAGCCATTATAAAACCCCCGTTGCACCAAGTCTATGAAATTACCAGCAGTGACTGGAGCATTATAACCATCCACAACGGCTGTCATTACCCCCTTGCTGGTAGTTATTTCCACAGTGGCACGCCCATGTAATTGGGGTAAATTTGCATAAATAGCCGGTACTGAGAAGGGTTGTTTCTCTACCATCATTTCTTCCAATTCCCCAACAATATCCAATGCCTGGAGACGAGTGGCACGCACCACCTCCTTATTTTTAGTCTCAACAGCCTGCCCTATGGCGGAGATAGCAGTTTGTAAGGCACTCAGTTGTTGACGGGCTTGGGTTTGCTGGTTAGGTGCAATACTTGCCAATACCTTCGATTCATCTTTGACGCATAAGTCTGTTGCCTGTTTTAAGTCCTGTTTGATAGCCGACCACCGTTTTCCACGTAACTGTACCGATATATCTTCTAAATTTCCTTGCAGTTTTCGAACCGTTGGATTATCAATGGGTAGCGCATATCGCAATAGGGCTTTCGGATCGGTGATGGCATTTCCTTGGGGTAATCCTGCCCATGCGGGACTGGCATATCCTAGGTTAATAAAGGTGATTAAAAAAAGAATAGCTAAGGGAACAATACATGGAGAATAGTGCCACCGCCATTGTGACCTAAGGGGAAGAGGGATAAACCGTTGTGAAGGGGTAAGCATAAAATGGATTAAATCAAGGTTGTCTATATAATAACCATCAGCATCCTATCAGGTTCCGACTCCCTCTGGAGGTTTCTCCTCACACACCAACCCCCCTGATTAAGGTTTGATAACCCTGGCTATCCGACCATCGGTCAATCTCCCGTGCTCGTAATACAGGAACAGGATGGCTTAGATTTAAATTTTGTGCCTGTTGGAGAACTTCAGCTAACTGACTCTGGCTGGCAGTTTCATAGGTGCGAGCTTGGGCTAGAAAGGCATCGATATTTAATTGATTGACAAACGATGGAGACCCACCAGCCAATTTCATTAAGACGGATATAACAATTTTGGGGTCCCTAGTGACCAGAAGGGCGGCGCGATCGCAGGTAAATTCAGCACACCGCATCCACGCCATTAATTGAATTTGTAAACTTTGGGCAATGATTCCACCCCAAAAGGGTAATGTTCCTGCTGCTAACACGAAAAGATTGGCTAAAGTAAGATACACACTATGATCGCACTTCAGATGTCCTAATTCATGGGCCATTACCGCCTGAATTTCCTCCCCGGTGAGCAGTTCAAGCAAGGCAGTATGGATAACCATAAAGGGTTGTTTACCCCGCATGGCGAATGTATAAGCGTTGGGGGATGGATGCTGACGCACATATAACTGAGGGGGTTCCAAATCCAAGATAAGTGAGGCTTGTTGCAATAATTCATGGAGTTGGGGTAGTTGATTTTTACCAACTAAGATCCCAGAGCTAATATTTTCTAAATAAAAGATTTGTTCCGCCGCTGAACCAAGTAAACTACGGATTAACAAGTCTAGCCCCGGAATTTTTTTGAGTGTTCGAGTTGCCTCGAGATCCAAGGGATGACGGAATTGATCGGCTTTTAGACCAATGAGGGATTGTTTGAATAAAACCATGATTTTTAATGGGGTTTAAGTTCTACAACGGGAATCAGTTTCCCTAATTTTAAGTCCTTATTCTTTTTGTTTTTTTATTGTACCTGGGGGTTTTCCATGAAAATTAGAACTCTAAAATTAGAACTATTTGTAACACTCCCGCCCCTGGTTGACTGACAAAAGTTGTACGCCCTCACCCCCAACCCCTCTCCCAGGGGGCGAGGGGAGCCGATCCACCCCTCCAGGTTCCCTCTTCCATCGGGAGAGGGCTAGGGTGAGGGCTTTCGAGGTTTTGGCTGAGAAGTTTTGTCAGTCAATCAGACCCCGCCCTCCCACTCCAATTACAATCAATTTTCCCCAAGAGTGAACTACCATGTCTTCCCAATTCAGTGCCACCCCGCCTGGGGTTCCCACCCCTTCCCCATCTGCACCGATTGCCCCCCATGGTCAAGTCATCCATTCCTGGCGGCAAACCCTTCGTCCCATTGGCACCTATGCCCTTGACGGGCTGGTTTGGACAGGTGAGTTTTTTCTAACCATCGACTCCATTCGGGGATATTTGCTCAAAGTAGATCCAAAGTCCCACAATACGACAATCCTGAATCCCTACCACTTAGATTATTTCCGAGATGCAACCGGATTGGCTATTCAAGGGGAGACGCTCTGGTTTACCCGTCATAACAGTGTTTATGGAGTGGATAACCCCCTTATCCATCCTTGGCATACCCCTCCCCACGTTGACCGTTCCTTTACCCCGGAAGCCACGGCAGCGCGGATCTCTGTGGAGAATGCCGCCGCACCCGGCACTCCCAAAGGGGTGGCTTCCCATGCCGTCCTGTCCTTACCTCCCCCCACTCCTCTCCTCTTCACCCAACTCCCCTATGGGGCTGACGGTATTGCCATCTGGGATACTACCGTATATGTGTCCTGTCAAAAATCTGGACACATCTTGGTTTACGATGCTGCAACCCGGCAGTTAATCACCAGATTCCAGTCTCCAGGGGTGGGGGTAGAGAGGCTTACCATTCGGGATGAAGAATTATGGGTGGTGGATTCCCTTGAACAAACGGTCTATTGTGTTGATCGAGCAACGGGTGATATTCAGTTTAGTTTACTAACCCCATTTCCTAATCCCACCGGTATAGCGTTTACCACCCATCCCGGGGGTGGTCAGGGTTTGCTTTACATTTCCTATGCCAATGAAGAAGCCTACATTCGCGATAATCCAAATGCCGATGATCCCCGTGAATTGGCTGTTCGCGATCGCACCGTTATCCACCCTCTTCATTTCCAGTACCAACCAAATTCATCCCACACTTTATCGACGGGCTATCGATTAGAAATGTCCTATGTGGAGGAATTATCCGCCCTAGATGCAGTGTGTCTCACCAATGTGGAGTGGCGAATTGCCCTACCTTCAGACACTCCACGTCAACGGGTATTACAGGTAGACCCTATCGGGCTCCCGTTTACGGAGGAAGAGCAAAACGGACAACGGGTAGCAGTATTTCGGTTTAATGCTTTGACTCCCCATGAGGGACGACTATTTGGATGGAAAGCAGTGATGGAAGTATGGAGTATTAAGTATCATTTCCATCCAGGGCAGGTGACAGGGGAACTAGAAAAAATAGCTGGTGAAACGGCGGATTTCAATGACTACCTCTTGGATGATGGTACCTTGGCAATGGACACCGCTACAATCAAGGCCGCTGCTCAACGTGCCGTTGGCACTGAGACAAATATTTTGCGGAAAATGTTAAAAATTCGTAACTTTGTTTATGATCGCCTTTCCTATGGAATTAAACCTAGAATTGATACCCCCGATGTGGTCTTGGAAAGAGGAATAGGCTCCTGTGGGGAATATGTGGGACTATTATTAGCCTTGTCACGACTCAATGGTATTCCCTGCCGAACGGTAGGTCGGTATAAATGTCCACCCACCCCCGATTATCAGTTGATTCCCCTACAACCCGACTATAACCATGTTTGGTTGGAGTTTTACCTTCCCGGTATCGGGTGGATGCCCATGGAATCAAATCCTGATGATATTCTAGAACAAGGACCCTACCCTTCCCGTTTTTTTATGGGGCTATGTTGGTATCACATCGAGATTGGAAAGGGAATCCCATTTGAACGGGTTAAGACCAATGATATGTTGCTGAAGGAACTCCCAATGGACATTTCCATTGGGGACTTAGCACTCAACCATGTCAGGTTTATGATTCTGGATGAATTAGCGCCGATTCAAAATCCCCCTGTTTTTGAGGAAAAATTTAACTATTGTCCAGATTAAATGAGGATAGGGGCTGATGGACTGACAAAACTTCTCAGCCAAAACCCCGAAAGCCCTCACCCAACCCCTCGCCCCTTGGGAGAGGGGTTGGGGGTGAGGGCGTACAACTTTCGTCAGTCAACCAGGGATAGGGGTGTGGTGATGGGAATTTGTTTATAGTGAAAAGAGAAATTCTGAAAGAACGGAATTATACTGATTTACACTGTAGACTAATATCAATATTATTTAACTACCAGACTGGGGGCAATTATTGTCCTTAGGTTTGAAAACCAGAGGGGTTTTGTAGATTAAATTTTTGTTGGTGGTAGGAATACAGCTAAGGATTTAAGAGGAGTCCTAGGGGCAAAGCCCCCTAACCAATTTCTATCTTTACTTGTTTAGGACTACCCTTCGTTAATTTTGACTTCATTTGGTGTGTCGAGGTAAATTCAGAGGTGAATGTGAAGGACTTACGATTTTCCCCCGTTGTGTTGGCAGCCATCGCTGTAACATCAACCTTAAACTCAATTGATGCGGCGTCGGCTAATCCATCCCCCAGTTACACTGGTTCATCCACACCAATGGTTGTGAGCCAAACCCCACCTCCTCCCTCCACCAGCACCCCGACTGCACAACCCCCAGTTTCCCCAACTCCTGCCCCTACTCCGGCTGTTACCACTCCTCCAGAATCAGAGCCCAGGGTATTGGTAGTGGAAGTAAAGGTCACTGGAGTTGATGGGGAATTGCAAGATACCGTTTATCGGTCTATTCGGACTCGTCCTGGTCGTACTACCACCCGTTCCCTCCTGCAAGACGATATTAATGCAGTTTTTGCCACTGGTTTTTTTACCAACGTCAGAGCGTTACCTGAAGACACCCCATTAGGAGTAAGGGTAACATTTGAAGTAAAATCTAATCCTGTCCTTTCGGTTGTAAAAACAGAAGGCACTACTGTTATTCCTGCTGATGTAATCAATCAAATCTTCACTCCTCAGTATGGGAAGACCTTGAATCTTCGTCAACTCCAGTCCTCAATCCAAGACCTGAACAAGTGGTATCAGGATAAGGGATATGTTCTCGCTCAAGTTGTGGATTCTCCGAAGGTAGGAGATGACGGAGTTGTGACTCTGGTGGTGGCTGAAGGGGTTATAGAGTCAGTGAACATTCGTTTCTATGATAAAGACGGAAACGAATGTAAACCCAATCCTGAGGGTAAAAATGAACTGCGTGACTCTAAAGGAGAGTTGGTTTTAGATAAAAATGGTAAACCCCGTGATTGCAGTCCCGGACGAACTCAGCCTTACATTATTACCCGAGAAATCCAAGCGAAACCAGGAGATGTATTTAATCGTCCCCAAGTAGAAAAGGATTTACAGCAGGTCTTTAAATTAGGGATTTTTGAAGATGTGCGTCTTTCCCTTAATCCAGCTCAAGATGCCCGGAAAGTTGATGTAGTAGTCAATGTTGTAGAACGAAATACGGGTTCCATTGCTGCTGGTGCTGGTTATAGTTCGGCGGGAGGGTTATTTGGTTCGGCTAGTTATCAAGAACAAAACTTCCTTGGTAGAAACATGAAGCTGGGGGGGGAGATACAAATTGGGGAGCGGGAATATTTGCTGGATGTGAATTTTACTGATCCTTGGATTGCTGGAGACCCCAGTCGAACTTCTTACACAGTCAATGGGTTCAGGCGACAAACCATTTCCCTCAATTATGATGGTGGTACCACTCCAGTATTCTTGCCAAATGGCGATCGCCCCCGCATCCTGCGGACAGGGGGTGGGGTTACGTTTAACCGACCGAACATTCTTGGGGACTTTGCGGGTTCCATTGGATTCCAGTATCAACGGATTAATGTGACTGACGGAGAAGGAAATCTAACTCCCTTTGATCAGTTTGGTAATTTGTTGAGTGCCAGCAATAGTGGCGAAGATGACTTGGTTTCTGTCCTTTTAGGGGTAGTCAGGGATCTTCGAGATGATACCCAACGTCCCACCAGTGGTTCCATCCTCAGGTTTGGACTGGAACAAGCCATCCCCATCGGGGAGGGAGCAACTTCATTTTCTCGGTTACGAGGTAGTTATAGCCACTATTTTCCAATCGATTTCCTTAAAATAACAGAAGGTTATCAAGCCCTTGCGTTCAACTTCCAGGCAGGTACCATCTTGGGGGGCTTCCCTGGTTATGAAGCGTTTTCATTGGGAGGAACTAATTCAGTTCGTGGTTGGGGTGAGGGAGAACTTGGTTCAGGACAAAGCTTTGCCCAGGCTACTGCTGAATATCGCTTTCCAATTTTTGCCATTCTTGGTGGCGCTGTTTTTGTCGATGTTGGGACAGATTTCGGAACCGGAGAGTCTGTGACAGGTAACCCTGGGGGAATTCGTAGCAAATCTGGTACAGGCTTTGGTTATGGAATTGGGGCACGACTCCAAACTCCATTGGGTTCTTTACGCTTGGATTATGGTATCAACGATTTAGGGGATAGTCGAATCCAATTTGGCATTGGG
>CAIUCS010000202.1 GCA_903897715.1 uncultured Synechococcales cyanobacterium | reverse complement strand
CGATGAATGAAAGGCATCAATAGTTAGAAACCTGCTTCTGGTTTTGACGCTGAACCTCACCCTAAATCCTTCTCCCTAAGGCAAAGGACTTTAAAATTCTAATTCCCCCTATCCCCTAGGGAGACGCAAGTCATCGGGGCTGTGGATGATCAAATTACGGTTCAGACCGATTGAGTAACTGACTGGGATATTCTCCAGGACTGACAATTATGGTCAACGCCTGGTTATTTCGTTGTATTTCAAACTGCAGACTCCCACCAATTTTACTATCCTCCACAATTGCCAGGACTGCTGATGCTTGAGTAATGGCTTGTCCATTAATTCGTTTAATGACATCTCCCGGCTGTAAGGCTGAACGTTCAGCCGGAGAATTGGGCATCACCCGACTGATGAGTACTCCCTGGTTTTCCGTTAATTTTAAATTAGACGATAGGTTGTTATTCAGTTCTTCTGTAACCTCAGGGGTCAGGGTAACCATTTGGATTCCTAAGTAGGGATGTTGAACCTTCCCTTTGGTAATCAATTGATCTAAAATCTTTTGAGCTTCATTGATGGGAATAGAAAAGCCTAAACCCTGGGCACCACCAATAATTGCAGTGTTAATACCAATCACATCCCCGTTTGCGTTGAGTAGGGGACCGCCGGAATTACCAGGGTTAATGGCAGCATCAGTTTGAATAAAACCTAACCGCTTATCAGCGACTCCTACCTGTTGACTACTGCGCCCCAATGCACTGACAATCCCTGCCGTAACCGTATTGTCTAACCCAAGGGGATTACCAATGGCGATCGCCCACTCACCAGGTTGTAGTAAATCTGAATTCCCTAACGTAACTGTAGGTAATTGGTCAGCTTCAATTTTAACAACAGCTAGATCCGTAAGGCTATCTTCCCCCAGAACTTTTCCTTCTAGGGTGCGTCCATCTTTCAGGGTAACTTTCACTCGGTCTGCACCATCCACCACATGGGCATTGGTAACGACTAGACCATCTGAACGAAGAATAAAACCAGACCCAGTCCCGCGCTCAGTTCGGTTTGAAGGAGATACACCATCCCCAAAAAAGTCTCGGAAAGAATTTTGTCTGACGGTACGGGAAGCATCAATTCTGACCACCGCTGGACCAACTTTTTGTACGGCAGCCGCAATAAAGTTACTTTGATTAGAACCTGGCAACGTTGGAAAAAGATTAGACTTGGGTTGAGGCACTTGTACCGTGGGGCTGGCAGGGTTAGATGGAGTTTGGCTAAACACTACCCGATCAATGGTTACAGCCGCCCCGGCTCCCATGACTAATAGAAGTAGGTAGAGTAATGGTCGCCGCCATGGACTCTGGATTTGGTTCGATTGAATAGGTTGGAGAGAGTCGCTTATCCTCATTTTAAGTCCTGTGATTCACTATTTGGTTATCGTTAAGGTATGTTCGCCCCTGTTCGTCAACGCCTAGGGATGGATACTATGTAACTGCTAGTAAACCTAACGGTATCCATTCTGTCTGAATCAATAAACGATGTTTCCTCGGTTCACAATTTTTACACGTTTTAAGTGTACACCATATCGTTCTGGAGTGAGGGCTTTTTCATCAGCCGGTGGATAGTTAGTGGGGAGGAAGGGAGGCTGGGAAACCCGATGAAGGGTTAACCGCCCACCCATGGGGTGGGCAACCCCTCCATTCTAACCCAAATGGCATTGGGGGAATGTCACATTAATCGCTCAATAAGGCTTCTACAAATTCATAACTAGAGAATGGACGAAGATCTTCCATTTGCTCCCCAGCCCCAATAAAACGAATGGGTAAACCCAATTGTTGAGATACCGCTAGAGCCACCCCCCCTCTTGCCGTTCCATCCAACTTTGTGAGCACCACCCCAGTTAGTTGAACACTTTCAGAAAAAACTTGAGCCTGACGTAAGCCATTTTGTCCGAGGGTTGCGTCTAAAACTAATAGGGATTCAATGTTGGCATTGGGTGCTTTTTTATGAATAATGCGTCGGATTTTACCTAATTCATCCATCAAATTCTTTTTATTTTGTAATCGCCCCGCCGTATCAACCAGCAGTAATTCAATTTGGCGAGATTGGGCAGCCGCAATGGCATCATAAACTACTGCCGCCGGGTCTGTATTTTGACCAGGGTTGGCAATCACTTCAATGCCACTGCGATCGCCCCAGATTTTCACCTGCTCTACCGCTGCCGCTCGAAATGTATCTGCTGCTGCAATTAAGCACCGATACCCTGATTTTTGAGCAATGTGGGCAATCTTACCAATGGTGGTGGTTTTACCAGCTCCATTCACTCCGGTTATCAACCAAATGTTGAGGGTACCTTTTTCAGGGGCAAAGGTTGGGTTAATGGTGTGCCCATTGGGATGGTCTAAAATATCCCGCAAAACCGACTTAAGATAAATGATGGCTTTTTCCGGAGGAAGAACTTCTTGGCGAAGTTTAGTCTGAAGTGCGGCAATCACCCGATCGGTGGCTATCACCCCCACATCGGCTTGTAATAGCAATGTTTCAATTTCCTGTACTCCATCTTGATCTAACGGTCCCTGCCCCACGATGGCTTTTAATCGATTCAGGAGACTACGGCGGGTTTTATCTAATCCTTGGCGTAAACGCTTCAACCAGGTAATTTCTTCAAAGGTAATCTGCTCAGCCCGTCTTCCCTGGGCTGCCAACACATCTGCCGACCACCGAAACCCTTCATCAAAGGAAAATTCTTCCTCCACAGCCACCTCAGCTTGGTTGTCCAATGGTGGCTCTGCCAACGGGGGAGCGATTAATCGCTCCATTCGGGCTTGACGTTGTTCTTCTGTTTCAATCCAAAAGGGTTGAACCTCTACAGGGGGCAAGGGGGTTGGAGGGGGGACAGGAGATGAATCTAAATCTATCAGGGGATGATGATTGGGTGCTTCGGTTGGAAGGGGATCAATGGCATTTTCGGGGGTAGGAACTAGTTCGCCACTGGATAATTCCTGTTGTTTCAAAGCTTGCTGACGTTTTAAGTTTTCATAGGCAGTCTTGGCAAATGTAAGATAGTCTTCGGCGATCGCTGAAGCCATGGGTTCAGTATTTACCGAGGAATCATCAGGGGTTGAAGCAGAACCTTCCCCCCTATGTTCAGTATCGTCAGTGTCTTTTTCAAACCGATTAAACCAATCGAAACTCATTACCTTAACCGAATAATGAAATTACCAATATAAAAACCGTTAATAACGAATCTTAAACCTTTACTAAGGCTAGTTTAGCACCCATCACTGATGGTTAAACCCTAGGGCACAATGAATACAGCACTGGAGGAACCATTGGTATGTTTTTATCCCCCATAAGACCGCAGGAACCAACCAATGAGGATACCTGCCCCCCCATATCGAACTGCCCTCCAACATAAAGTATACCAACTGGAATGACGAACCAATCGGCTTTCCAATATAATTGCCAATTCTTCCATCTCCCACTGCACCCGTTCAATTTCAGACTGTAGGGTGATGTCTTGGGGATACTTTTTCAGTTGCCGCTTCAGGGCATGACTAGCGGTCTGAAGCTGGGAATACTGTTCTTCCCCCTGTTGCACTTGGTGCAATCGGGTTTTGATGGATACCAACGCCGCCTCTAGTTGGGAAATTTTAGTTGAAATATCCAATTCTGGGGTTGTTTCATGCACCGTAATCCTTCACATCCCCTCAGGGTAGGGGCTAGATCTGTAAATTCCTCCCTTAGGGGAGGATTGGATTGCCATCCATATTGTTCATAGAGTTATGATGGACTCCCATCCCAGCCTTAAAATGCGGGAAACAGGGAGGGACAACGCCGATGCTATTGCCAGAGGGTTCCATCGTTCCCAATCCAGCTTAACAATGATACCATTGAACAAAGTTGGACATTGCTTTATCCCATCGATGATAACCCACAAACACATATTAAAAGGTATTTTTTAGGTTAAAGTACATATATTCTAAGGCGATACTATCACTATAAATAATGTGAATTCCATTGAAGTACGTATCAACTATTATGTTTGCCAGCAGGGACTGGCTATTTTATGTCGAATACTATAATCACTGACGAAAAATTTAATGATTTTCTCTGTAACCAAGTGGTTACAGTTCTCAATGATGCCAATAATGGCAATAAAGAATCTTTTTTACCTCTCTTAGTGGTACTAGAATATGGCGAAGATGAATCTTACCCGGTTAATGTGTTTGCCCTAGCGTTTGATAATTTTAATGATAGTGAAACCCGCCATGAGGTCATGTTTGAAATTGGGCGACAGGCATTTCACAATAAAATGCGCCCTGTTGCAGTTTTTTTAAGTTCTGAAGCTTGGATTAGAGTGTGTAAACCATCTGATTTTGACCCCAATCGACGGGTATCAGAGTATGACGATAAACAAGAAGTTTTAATTGTGGTTGGGTTGACCATTGATAAACGGGCGAATGCAGTTAGCTTTCCCATAGAAAGGGATGATAAGAACCATATCCATTTAGGTTCCCCTACATTTTTGCCCTATCAATCGGGTGTCCCCAATACAATTGAACCCATGCTAATCGCTAACTTTTTCGTTGGTTATCTTCAAGAAATGCAAAGTAGCCGAAACTAGTCCACTCCCTGTCTCCTTTCCCTCTTGGGATAAGCCCGCCGGAACCATTCCAGGTTAAATTCCATAGGGAAAGCGGACGTGGTCAATTACGCCACTGTTGCGTAACGCTGACAGGCATTCACCATACTTAACCAATAGTCGGAGGCTATATAATAATCGGTCTTGGATTAAGCGATCGGCATCGGAAGTAGCTGCAAAGGGTTGATTCAGAACTGTTTCAACATTTTGGATAATGACTTGTTCCGGAATCCACAATAATCTAGTATTTTTATAGCTACTGATTCGGAGTTCTGCAACCGGATAGGTTCCCCCACGTCCTGAACTAACTGTGACAATTAATCCAGGCTTATGGGCTAGTTCATTTTGATCACATAACAAAAAGAAGTTTTTGAGTCGTGACGGTACCATTCCCCCCCATTCAGGGGATATGGCGATGAATGCTGAACTTTCTGTTAGTTCTGATGATACGGGTGACCATTTTGTTCTCCAATCATCACTGTTTTCCCATTTAGACTCATCCCATTCGGGTAAGGGGTGGATGCCTAAGTCTAGGTAATAACTTTCCACAGCAGGAAAGTCGGCTTTGAGCATTTTGATAATAAATTGTGCTACTTTTTTTGACTGAGATTGAACCCGATGACTGCCGGAAACAATGGCAATTTTCATTTGCTATCCCTCCACTGTGTTGGTTTTTTCAAATTTTAGGTTTCATGAGTATGGTTCGTTACCACCTAAATGCCTGCTTCAATCTGTCTAGGAGGCGCTTTCCTGCTGATTGCACCACCCATTCAGTCCCACTACCTGTAGGAAAGTTGGTACTATTCATTTAGGGCTTGGCTTTAGCCTGAATGTATGATCCTGTGAATTTAGACAGATTTCATACTCTAAGGACATAATAGATTAGTAACTATACCTTTTGAAACGAAGCCTATTTTTCCCTCGATGAGGGGCTCAAATCCTGCCCAAAACATCCTACGATAGGAATCAAAGATTTGGTCTACGGCTGACCTGTTGCGGGGCTTTAATGGAAAACATTCCGGCTATGGTTTGTTCTCGCTGTGGTGAAGAGGTCTTTAGACAAGAAACGACGGAGCAAGTTGGAGTGATGTTGCAGGAACCGAAGCAACCGAGT
>CAIUCS010000201.1 GCA_903897715.1 uncultured Synechococcales cyanobacterium | reverse complement strand
CTCCTTCTAAAGCCGCTAAGAAATTAGACAGACCAAAATTTCCAGGTCGATGGCGGGGTGGTTTCGTAAAAACCATGGTTTTTACGTTTGCTTGCCATCCCCTGTATTGAGGGTTGTATCAAAAAATAAGCCCCGATTCAGCCTTCAAGGGATTATTGACACAATTTGATAGAAAATTAACGGGTTTTACTTAATAAAAGTTAATCATCATTGCATTACTCAATCCACGACCCTTTACAAAATTTAGTGTTTTAGCATTAATGCTCCGCATGTGCATAGGGGCGTTTCAATCCAGTGCGAATTGACTCAACCACGGTTTGTACGATTTTGACTCGAGCGTAATACTTGTCATTGGCAGGAATCACATTCCATGGGGCAGTGGGGGTGCTGGTGCGTTGGATCATTTGATTGGCAGCTGTGTAATAAAAATCCCATTTTTCTCGATTGCGCCAGTCTTCGTTGGTTAATTTATGCTGTTTCAGGGTATCGTATTCTCTTTCCTTGAATCGCTGTAATTGTTCCTCTGGACTGATATGAAGCCAGTACTTGATTAAAATATAACCGGCTCCGGTGAGTTGTGATTCAAATTCATTAATTTCACGATAGGCACGACGCCATTCAGTGTCGGTGGCTAAGTTTTCCACGCGCTCCACCAACACCCGACCGTACCAACTCCGATCAAAAATCCCAATTGTTCCTGCGGTGGGTAATCGTTGCCAGAAGCGCCATAGGTAATGATGGTCTTTTTCCATGGTTGAGGGCGCTGAAAAGGCATGAACGACATAACTACGGGGATCTAGAATATCGGTCAAACGTTTGATTGCTCCCCCCTTGCCAGAGGCATCCCAACCCTCAAATAGAATCAGTACTGGTATTTGATTTTGAAAAATGTCCAGTTGTAATCTTCGTAATTCTATTTGTTCCTTTGCGAGTCGTCGTTTATAGTCTTTCTCCGTTAAGTTGAGGCTGAGATCAGCCTGAACCAGTAGGTCAGGTTCAAAGGGTTCTAGTTTTTTTGGGGGAGGAAGGATGGGTGGGGGTAGTCTTACATGCTCGCGATCGAGGACTTCGGTGAGGGTTGCTGCCACTGATTGTAGTACCTTTACCCGCGCCCATCGCTGACAGGTGCCTTCTACTAAAATCCATGGCGCTGTTCCAGTGCTGGTTAAGGTGATCATTTCTTCAGCGTAGGTACAGTAGTGGGAATAGTGGTGGTGTTGATGCCAATCTTCGGGGCGTATCCGCCAAGATTGCAGTGGATCATCGGCATAGTCCTTGAGACGGGTCTTTAATTCTTTTTGACTAATATGAATCCAGAATTTAGCGATCGCAGTTCCATCCTCCACTGATTGACGCTCAAACGCATTAATGTGTTGGGTGATTTCCGGGATTTTAGTTTCTGGTATCCGCTGGAATAAGCGATCTTCTAAAAGGTGGGTGTACCAGCTATGGTAGTAAACACTAATATTCCCCTTGGCGGGCATTGTTTTATGAAAACGCCATAAAAATGGATAACGCTGTTCTTCCGGTGAAGGAGATAAAATAGGATATACAACAAACCCCCTGGGATCCATGTAACGAATCATTTTTTTCACAATTGCTCCCTTCCCTGAAGCTGCCCAGCCTTCTAAAACGACGACAAAGGGTAGTTTTTTGTGCCAACAGTTTTCCTGAAGAAAACGCAACTGTTCCATTAGTTGTTCAACCCGTAAGCGATAGGTGGGTTTATCTAAGGACAATTTAAGGTTCAAGGTATCCAGCATGGGTTGTTATGATGGTATGAATGAAGTCAAAAGGAACATGAACAGTAAAATAACTATTTACAGTACCAGAATGGAAAGATGAATCCCTATTTTGCAGTCCTCACCCTAATTCCCTATCCCAGAACATGAGAGGGATTTTGAACCCGGTTCCCTTCCTCCCAAAAAGGGAGAAGGGGTTAGGGGATGAGGACAAACGTGCAAAATTGGGATACTCTCGAATCGAATTTGTAGAGGATTGGATGGGATGCTAAATTTATGAGGACAATTCCCTCCTTGTTATTGTTTCCCCAGGGAACTACGGTAAGCTAAAGCTGTAGAGAATTAAAAAACGTAGCCCTTGTCCATAGAAGTACCATGCAACCCCGACGCATTGCCAGAGAATTAGCATTTCTTAGTTTAAGCCAATTGCCCAATAAACCGGAAAAGTTGGAACAACATCAACTCCAGAATATCGTTGTAATGGCAGTTCGCACTTTAACTTCAGAAATTCAAGATGCCATTGAAATTGCATCAGATGAGTTAAATCGGGGGAGTGAACGATTGTTGAAAAGTGAAGTTGGCGCATCCGACATTCATGAAGCCAGAGTGATGGTTAAGGAAGCAATTCAACTCACTCAGACAGCCATCAATCGTTTAGGTACTTCCTTAGAACTACCAGAAATAATCCAACTTGCCAATCAAACCCAGGTACGTGACTATGCCATCCAAATCATGCAAACCTACATTGAACATCGAGAAGCTGTGGATCAGTCCCTCAATAAAGTCATGGTTGCTTGGACCTTAAGTCGTCTTCCTAGGTCTGATCAAGATGTATTAAGAATTGCAGTGACTGAACTCACCTATTTAGACATCCCTGAGCAAGTAGCCATTAGTGAAGCCGTGCTATTGGCTAGGCGGTATAGTGATGAGGATGGATCTCGGCTGATCAATGGGATTTTACGACAAATTAGTAATCGTCGGAAATCAGTATTGTTGGAAGCTATGTCCGTTGAATCCTAGCCTCTCAATCAGGTTGAACGATGAACAATCATTGACTCTCTCCATTCCAGAGAATGGATGGAATATTACAAACTATTACGCTATTCCTTTAAGGATCAATCCCATGCCTGAGAATAGTTCCTAGGGTCTTTGAATGAGTGAATAGCGGAGTTCCATTTTTTTGAAACATACCTTCCTAGGATGGGTTTTTTCATATCTGGTACGATGAAAACCCACATTCACTCAGAATCTGTACCTCGGGAAAGTAATTCCCAAACAAATTAGTTCGAAAGAACAACCGTACACATATTTGGCTACTTTTTTTATCGGAGGAATTCATCAATGAGTATCGTCACGAAGTCAATCGTGAATGCTGATGCAGAAGCCCGTTACCTCAGCCCTGGCGAACTGGATCGGATTAAGGGTTTTGTCACCAGCGGTGAACGTCGTTTAAGAATTGCCCAAACTCTCACCGACTCACGAGAACGGATTGTCAAACAAGCTGGTGATCAATTATTTCAGAAGCGCCCTGATGTGGTTTCTCCCGGTGGTAACGCCTATGGGGAAGAAATGACCGCTACATGCTTGCGTGACTTAGACTACTACTTACGATTGGTTACCTATGGTGTGGTTTCAGGTGATGTAACCCCCATTGAAGAAATTGGAATTGTGGGTGTTCGGGAAATGTACAAATCCCTTGGTACTCCTGTAGAAGCCGTCGCTGAAGGGATTCGGGCAATGAAGAATGTTGCGTCTTCTCTCCTTTCCGGTGATGACGCAGCAGAAGCCTCTTCCTATTTTGACTATGTAATCGGTGCTATGCAGTAAGCAAAGTCCATTGTACTGGTTGCATCTTTTGAACTTTATTCTAGGGTCAACCCGTTTCCGGTTTAAAACTTCTGATACAAGCAATTACCATCTCTGAGACTAAAAAAACGTAAGGATAGACTACGATGCAAGACGCTATTACTGCTGTAATTAATGCTTCTGACGTTCAAGGTAAGTACTTGGACGGTTCCGCTCTTGACAAGTTAAAAGCTTATTTTGGCACAGGCGAACTTCGGGTGCGTGCCGCTACTACCATCAGTGCTAATGCTGCCGCTATTGTTAAAGAAGCTGTGGCGAAGTCACTGTTGTATTCAGATGTCACCCGTCCCGGCGGCAACATGTATACGACTCGTCGGTATGCTGCATGTATCCGTGACTTAGACTACTACCTGCGCTATGCCACTTATGCTATGTTAGCTGGGGATCCTTCCATCCTTGATGAGCGGGTGTTGAATGGTCTTAAGGAAACCTATAATTCCTTAGGGGTTCCTATTTCATCTACCATTCAAGCCATTCAGGCAATGAAAGAAGTAACCGCTAGCTTAGTTGGCTCTGATGCTGGTAAAGAAATGGGCGTGTATTTTGACTACATCTCATCTGGCTTGAGCTAGTCAGACCTATAGAGTCTTTCGTCTACTAATCAGGCTAATTCCCTCTTGTTTTATCGCTGAATCATTGGTTAAAGTCTGAAAGCCAAGGGTTTTATTGGTGGTCTACCCGTAGCTAGTTATTTGTTCAGGCTGGTTATGGTAGCCCCCAACGGGCTTTTGGTTTTCAGACTTTAATCTCCTGAGTTGAATAATCAATTAAACGAAAGTTAGCAGTTATTGTTTCCATGCTTTAGTCTTGTCTTTACCTGAATAAGTTCCTATTCTTTTAGAAATTAATTTTTCCTTTGTTGTTGAGAGAGAAATATCAATGAGATTATTTAAAGTGACTGCCTGTGTACCCAGTAAGTCCCGCATCCGTACCCAACGGGAATTACAAAATACCTTCTTCACTAAATTGGTTCCCTATGATAACTGGTTTAATGAACAGCAACGGATTATGAAGATGGGAGGAAAGATTGTTAAAGTTGAGCTTGCCACTGGTAAGCCCGGACGCAATACAGGATTACTGTAGGGTTCCAGTAAATTAACCATCATGAAACCTATTCCCCATTAGGAACCCCATACCCGACTCCCACCGCTAACGCGCGTGGGAGATGTAGAGTTCTATGAGTGAATTACGGTTTTACTCAACGGGATATGGACTTCGACAGTGATATTTTGTCTGTATTGACTCGTAATCTTCAGGTTACCTCCATAGAGGGCTACGATACTTTGGACAATCTTGAGTCCCATACCCATTCCCTGTTGAGGATGGTATGCACGTTCAAATTGCATGAATGCTCCTACCATGGAAATTTGTTCAGGGGTCATGCCTAGCCCCAAGTTGTGAACTGAAAAAATAAATTGATCATTGCAAACGCTGGCATTTACATTCACAGGGGTGGAGGGAAAGGAAAACTTAAATGCATTTTCCATCAATTCCGTGATTAACCAGTGAAGATGATGGTGGGAAATAAATCCTTTTTCACATTGGATGGATAAGTACAGATCCGTCAAGCGTTGCCACTGCTTAGCTTGGGATTCACATAATTGAGTGATGAATACTGGTAAGTTTGAACACCCTGGATCAGTAATGGTATTTTCGTAGCTGCGGCTAACTTCTATTTGCAAATACACTAAAAATTTTTGGGTGAGTTGCTCTAATCGACAGGCAGATTGATAAGCCATCTCTAATAATTCATAGGACTCATAGGGAGTGCTGTCAGTATAGGTGGATTTCAACAAACTGAGGCTGCCAAGAATTCCGTTCAGGGGGGTGTTTATCTCATGGGAGAAACGACTGGTTAAATTTCCCCGCAATTCATTCAAGGTATTATTCAAAAGGTTGATTGTTTTTTCCTGAATCCGATAGTGATTGCTAATATTATCGTATTGTTGTTTTATCCGAACCATTGACTGTATCCTTGCCTTTAACTCTATGCGGTTGACTGGTTTACTGATAAAGTCATCAGCACCCACTTGGAGGCAATGGGCTAAGTCCTCCTTAGTGCGGAGGGCAGTTACCATAATGATTGGTATATTTTTCCATCGGTTGTCGGCTTTAAGGTGTTGACAAACCATTAACCCATCTAACTCTGGCATCATGATGTCCAGTAAAATCACATCTGGTTCAAAGGTCTCTAAAGTAGCGATCGCGGTTGAACCACTGGATGCGTAGCTAAGGCAGTAGGGTTCACCCGTCAAAAAAGCCTCGATGACATCGAAGTTATCAGGTTCATCATCTACCACCAGAATGGAAAACGGCATCATTGGACTGGAGGGAATGGCGAGACAATGGTTAACTGGAATGATTCATAATTTACAAATCAATTTGCCCTATCTCAATATTAAACCCAATCTATTAAGATACAGTTTAGAATTTAAAAACAATGGTTGAAGTCATGTATTTTAACCATATGGTTTTCAAGCCATTATCCTTCCTAGTGAACTTAGGGATCAATATGACAAATAATATCCATCAAACAATTCAACAAGAACTCGCTAATGCTCGTCAGGTTTGTGACATTAATGGAGTTGAATCTGGTGAATGTGCCGCTGCTTGGGATGCGGTTGAAGAGTTACAGGCTGAAGCATCACACCAACGGGAGTCCGTGGTGAAAAATTCTTTAGAGCAGTATTGCTCTGAAAATCCAGATGCGGCGGAATGCCGAGTGTATGATGATTAATACTTGGTTTTAGATTCAGTGTTGTTTTTTCGACGAACCTTATTCAGTAAGGTTAGGGTAAAGAATTAATACCAACCCCGCCGGAAAACAGTCCCAAGCTTACTTCGCTTAGGAGTCTTCTGATCTATTTTCTCTCTCTCCTTGCTGGCGAAGTAAGTTTTTCAATTAAACATTTAAGAGTCCAGGATTTTTTATGCAGCCTTGGTTAGTCGGATTAGTATGGACAGATTATCGATTGGCGGTATTGCTAACAGTTATTTTCCCCTTAATCCTACTAGTCTGGGCATTTATTTGTAAATCCGACTCCATTCAACTCTTGTTAACAATTTATTGGCGGGTAGCCAGTTTATTGGTAATTACCGTGTATTTAATGATTGCTGCAATTCCCATTGCGTTTATTTCTGGATTTCTGGCTCGGATTCTCATCCCCATCGGATTGTGGTTCTGGGTTGATTTGAATGAAGAATTAGATGAATTACCCGATCGCAATCCCTTAAAGTTCGTATTTACTGCTTGGAGGTGGGCTATTACCGTTTACTGTGGGCTGGGGCTTGTTAATCAAGTTTCGTCCTTACCCTGTAGCATCCTTCCCCAAACAGAACTGTTGAAGAACTCTGTATGTTCTCTTTGGTTAGAGGCTCCTTATCAATTTCGTGAATTTTTCCATGCTAACACCCGTCCCAGTTTCCTAGGTTTTCTGGGGATAGTTGGTTTGGCGATTTATATGGGATATTTAGGTCATTTTGTACTGGTACGTCTTGGGAAACAGGGTCGCTCTGCCAGTGGTCATTAAGGAGTTGGAACCCATTGATTTTCATTGACATGACGAAAACCCAACCGTTCTTTAATTATGACCTTACCCCTGACTTACCTTGGTCATCCCCTACTGCGGCAAACAGCACAAACCGTTACAGTATCTGAAATCCAAGAACTTGCTTTTCAGGAATTGGTTGCCCAACTACTCATAACCTTAACATCCTCCAACGGTGTTGGTATTGCTGCTCCCCAAGTTGGTCAATCTTTACAATTAATTATTGTTGCCTCTCATCCCAATCCCCGTTACCCCCATGCCCCTGCCATGGATCCGGTGGTGATGATAAATCCATGGATTGTTCACCATTCTCAACAAGTGGAAAAGGGATGGGAAGGTTGTTTGAGTGTTCCCGGGCAACGGGGTTTAGTTCCCCGTTATGAATCTATTTCTGTAGAGTATCTTACCCCCAGGGGAAGCCAAGAACAAAGGGTCTTTAATGGCTTTGTGGCTCGTATCATTCAGCATGAATGCGACCATTTACAGGGTTTATTCTTTTTAGACCGCATGGAACCCTGGGATCAGCCCATTTCCGAAGGGGAGTATCGGGGGATGAATAATCAGTTAAACCCGCTGGATTTAAGCTTATCTGATCCCCGATAAATGGTAGCCAAACCCCCGTTTACGAATGGCTGGGTTAGAGACGATTATAGGAATCAGAAGGAAGGTATTGATGAGGTGTATGGTTGATCAGTTGGTTTAAAAAAATATCAAGGGTGGAGTGAGTTGATTGGAACTGCCCCTCATCTGAAAGAATTTCTTGAATCGTTTGGACATAAGGTCCTTTTTGTAAGTCATCCCCACAGTGGTAAAGTAATTGTTGGATGCTCTGCTGAGTAGATTCTAGATGAAACTGCAACCCGAAAACCTGATTACCATAGGCAAATGCCTGGTGCTGGCAACCCCCACTATAGGCTAAATGGGTGGCGCATCGGGGAATATCAAATGTATCCCCATGCCAGTGAAAAGCATTAAAGTTATTTGGCAACCAAGAGAATACTGAATGATGGGATGCTTGGGCTGTTTTGGTGATTGGGAACCAACCTATTTCTGGATAGACACCGGGATATACCCTGGCACCCAAAACATGTGCAATAAGTTGGGCACCCAGACAAATACCAAGGACAGTTTTATGGTGAGCGATCGCTTCCTCAATCAAGCGTTTTTCTTCCACTAACCAGGGGTAAGTTTCCTCTTCATATATGTTCATTGGTCCCCCTAGAATAATTAACCAATCAAAGTGATCACATTGGGGGAGGGGTTCATTTTTATACAAATGGGTACCCTCTAGTTGATGATTCCCATCATTAGCCCATGGTTTTATTTGAGCCAATCCTTCAAATGGAACCTGTTGTAAATAATGAATTTTTACCATTCGCTCTCCGAACTCCACTACTCCCACTTTGCACTCAGGTCAGCCGGCGACATTTTTTCATACCGTTCAAATGGTTGATGAATCCAAGGGTTGTCTGTCAGGTAATCAACATAATAGTAGGGCTTAAATACTGAGATTGCTTTATACCATAGTACAGCCGTGCGCAAATCTATTATTGTTTGGCAATACTCCTCTAACCAATCCACGGTGTATTGCAACGATAGCCCTGAATCCACCAAGTCATCCACCAGTAAAATACGACTACCAAGGGTTTCTGTAGTCATCGTAATGTGCTTGGCAAATCTTACTCGACCCCGAACCTGACCGCCTGTACCACCATAGGATGAAACAGACAGGATTGCTAAAGGTTTATCGTATAGTCGCGCCAAAACATCACCTACTCGCAGCCCTCCTTTAGCTAAACAGAGAATTTGATCAAATTCCCAGTTGGATCGGTAGATTGTTACTGCCAGTTGTTCAATGATGCGGTGGTAATCACTCCACGAAATATATAGATCGGACATGGGGATAGTGGGATCAAATAAGAATAGTGCAAGGGTTGATAATTTGGGGTGGTTGTTTCACCTTGAATTTGAACCATTAGATTGCGGTTATCATGGTTTTGGGATAGGAGAGCGAAACATTTATGAATAAAAACAGTCTCAACAAATAATACACATAAGAAATGTCAACGAGAAGAAAATTTAGATTTTCATTAATCTTAATTCTGAAGTATGGATTCGTTTGTACCCAGAGATGGGGACTTTCTTAACTAAACCCAATAACGTAAGATGGAGGAATTTAAAATTGAAAACCATTTGGCTGCTTCTAGGGTTCATGCCCGGATTCATGGGTATGATGTTGGGGGTAACTCCTGCTATGGCAGCTCGATTAGAATCGTGGCGGTTTGATCGCAATTTAAACCGATTAGAATTTAAAACGGATGTTAATATTCGCCCCCGTGCCCAATTAATTCAAAACCCTACGCGGTTGGTGGTGGATTTACCAGGGATCAAATTGAATAAACCTTTGATGAATCAACCGATTGGAGGAGCTATTAAAGGGATGAGGGTCTCCCAATTTGACCCTCAAACTACCCGAATGGTCATTGAAATGGCATTGGGTTATAACTTAGATCCCAAGTTAATTCAAATTCGAGGGGTATCAAACGTTCAGTGGTCAGTACAACTCCCAAAGCCTCAATTGAATCCAGCTACCCCGCCCATCATTCCCACTGAAAAAGAACCAACTCCAATTAGTCTATCTTCCCCCGTTCCAGGCATATCCAAACCGTCTCCAGCTTCACCCCAATCTACGATTCAGTCCATTGAAATTGAGCCCAACTCTGGACGATTAATTATTCGTGGGGATCAAGCCCTCACCTATGGCACCCATTTGCAAGGTTCGGAGTATCACATTATTCTAAATAATGCCCGTCTTGCTGACAATGTGACAGGTCCACAGCTAACTCCCAGTTCACCAGTAACCCGACTTCGTTTGCGACAGGATGACTCACAAACAGTGACAATAATGGTGGAGCCCTCCTCTGGGACACGGATTGGAGATCTAATGCTAATAGATGCAAAAACGTTAGTATTAACCCTGCGACGTTCCTTGCTTCCCATTGGTCAACCAGGAGGGAGTAGTCCTGGTATCCCGATACCCGTTACCCCTCATGCAAAGTTTGTAGTTGTGATTGATGCTGGTCATGGCGGACCAGATCCAGGGGCGATTGGGATTGGAGGAGTTAGGGAAAAAGATGTGGTGCTGTCTATTTCCCAGCAAGTGGCAGCACTTTTGCAACAACAGGGAATTGAGGTGGTCATGACCCGCAACGATGATTCCGATGTGGATTTAGAACCGAGGGTACAATTAGCGGAACAAGTCAATGCCACTCTATTTGTCAGTATCCATGCGAATGCCTTCCGTATGGATCAACCAGATATTAATGGGCTTGAAACTTTTTATTATTCAACAGGTGATGGTTTAGCCCAAATGGTTCATCGAACGATTTTACAAAATGTCAAGATTGGCGATCGCGGGGTACGAACCGCTCGTTTTTATGTATTACGGGAAACATCTATGCCTTCAATTTTAATTGAAACCGGTTACTTGACTGGACAAAATGATGCTCCACTCTTAGCTACCGATAACTTTCGTACTCAAATGGCAAATGCGATTGCTCGTGGAATTCTGCTGTATCTTGGTTCAGGGTGAATTGATCGCTGCTATGAGTAGCAATAGTGGAGTTTATGGATAAAAATTAAAAAAAATTGGGTATATTCACCCACATACCCTTAAAACATTTTTTGAAGTTATCTATGAAGCCATTGAGTATGAATATCAACCGGCAGTCCACATCATCCCAATTTTCATCCCTGGAAGCTGCCCTCAAAGATTTTTTCGGTTATGACTCTTTCCGTCCCGGACAACAGCAAATTATTACTGCTGCGATGGATAACCGGGATGTGTTGGTCATTATGCCCACTGGTGGAGGGAAATCTATTTGTTTTCAACTTCCGGCTCTACTCAAAAGTGGGATAACTATTGTGGTATCTCCATTGATTGCTCTCATGGAAGATCAGGTGGGAGCACTAGTTAATAATGGGATTCCAGCCACTTTTTTGAATAGTAGTTTGTCTGCGATAGAGGTTCAACAACGACAAACAAATATTTTGAATGGATTGATTAAATTAGTGTATGTTGCCCCTGAGCGGCTAATGAATCATACATTTACACCCTTCTTGGAACGAATGGAAAGCTGCGTTGGTTTGGCAGGATGGGTGATTGATGAAGCCCATTGTGTTTCTGAGTGGGGGCATGATTTTCGCCCGGAATATCGGCAGTTGGTTAAATTACGTCAACGCTATTCCCATATCCCAATCATGGCATTAACTGCCACAGCCACCCAACGGGTTCGGCAAGACATCCAGACACAGTTAGGTCTTAATAATCCATTTATCCATATTGCTAGTTTTAATCGTCCTAATCTTTACTATGAAGTCCGCGGAAAAGGTAAAAATGCCTATCAAGAAATGGTTCAACTGATCCGAGGGGTGAAGGGGTCGGGGATTATTTACTGTCTTAGCCGCAAGCGAGTTGAACAACTGGCACGGCAATTACAACAGGACGGTATCATGGCTCTCCCCTACCATGGCGGTATGGATGACCAATCCCGATTAGACCATCAAATCAGGTTTACCAAGGATGATATCCCGGTTATGGTTGCCACCATTGCTTTTGGAATGGGAATCAATAAACCTGATGTCCGGTTTGTTGTGCATTATGATTTGCCTCGTAATATTGAGGCATACTACCAGGAGTCGGGACGAGCTGGTCGGGATGGGGAGCTGGCCCGCTGCACCCTTTTCTTTAATCTGAAGGATATAAAAACCATTGAGTGGATGATTGAACAAAAACTGGATCCAACTTCAGGAGAGCCCTTGATAGGGGAGCAACAAATCGCCCGTCAACAACTTCG
Organism: uncultured Synechococcales cyanobacterium; assembly: GCA_903897715.1. Lineage (GTDB taxonomy): Bacteria > Cyanobacteriota > Cyanobacteriia > CAIUCS01 > CAIUCS01 > CAIUCS01. Next base: position 24,497 of record CAIUCS010000201.1, on the reverse strand, counting down.
GCAAGTGATTGATTATGCCCAAAGTACAGTGTGCCGTCGTTCGGTGCAATTAGGATATTTTGGGGAATCTTTTTCCGGAAATTGTGGACACTGTGATAATTGCCGTTATCCCCGTCCAGTGGAGGACTGGACAGTAGAGGCACAAAAATTTTTATCCTGTGTGGCAAGATGTCAGGAGCGTTTTGGGATGACCCACATTATTGATGTATTAAGAGGCTCTCGCAAGGATAAAGTGAGGAAACATGGACATGAACGGATTTCTACATATGGAATTGGAAAGGATCGGTCAGTGGATGAATGGCGGTTATTGGGGCGTACTCTCATCCAGTTAGGGTTATTAAACGAAAGTACAGATGATTTTGCAACCTTATCACTCAATCAGGGAAGTTGGGAGGTATTGCGGAAGCAACGCCCTGTCCAAGTATCTTTACCTACCCTCCTCAATCCTGTTCAACCGTCTAATGCTTTACCACAGGAGGAGGAAGAGTTGTTGGCACTTTTGAAGACATTACGTAAACAATTGGCAGATAGCCAAAATCTTCCCCCATTTATGGTGTTCCATGACAACAGCCTCCGCCTCATGGCTCAGTATCGCCCTCAAACCTTGGAGGAATTTAAACATATTTCTGGGGTAGGACAACAAAAATTGGTGTTGTATGGCGATCGCTTTACCGAATTAATCCATCAATATTGTCAAGACCATGAACTCACCACTCCCGTCACTGCGCCCCCTAAGCCATTACCGAGAAATCAGGAAATTTCAGAGACTTATCTAGACACCCTTCAACTCCATCAGGCTGGACTAACCCCCATTGAAATTGCCGACAAAAAATCGATTCGTGTCGATCGAGTCATTGAACACCTAACCATCCTATTAGAAGCAGGATATGCTGTGGATATAAATACATTAGTATCATTAACAGCACAAACTGAAATTCAGCAAGCTATGAGCATTACCGGAGAACATTACCTGGCTCCTGTCCGGAAATATCTTCAGGGTCGCTACAGTTATGATGACATTAAACTGGTACGGGGGTGGGTTCGATGCCAGCAACTTCAGCGCTGAGAGTCAGATTAAATCCTGCCGGGAGTCAAATAAAAAATTAAGACATTGCTAACATACGTTGAATGGGGCGGAGAGCTTCCCTGCGAATAGATTCTGGTAGAGTAACTTCCGGACTTTTGTTCTTCATACATAGATACAACTTTTCTAACGTATTAAGCCGCATGTGGGGACATTCATTACAGGCGCAATTACCCATTGGTGGAGCCGGAATAAAGTGTTTTTGGGGCGATTGTTTTTGCATTTGATGGATGATCCCCGGCTCTGTTACGACAATCAACGTGTTCCAGTCAGATTCTTGAGCATACTTTAATAAAGCCGTGGTGGAACCTACATAATGGGCATGGCGTAGTACCCCAATCTCGCATTCTGGATGGGCAATTACCCCAGCGTCGGGATGGGACATCTGTAATTGTGCAATCTTCTTTTCAGAAAAATTTTCATGCACCATGCAACTACCTGGCCATAACACCATGTTTCGACCAGTTTCATTCATCACATAGCGTCCCAGATGTTGATCGGGAGCAAATAAAATGGGTTGATGAGGGGAAATTTGTTCCACCAAACGCACTGCATTAGAACTGGTGCAAATTAAATCACTCATGGCTTTAATTTCAGCCGTGCAATTAATATACGAAATTACAAAATGTTCGGGGTGAAGACTCTTGAACCGAGCAAATTCATCTGGGGGACAGCCATCTGCCAGGGAGCACCCTGCATTGACATCAGGGAGTAGGACTAATTTTGTAGGGTTTAAGATTTTAGCGGTTTCTGCCATAAAGTGAACACCAGCAAAGACAATAACATCTGCTTTGGTGTTCGCTGCTTGCTGGGATAAGCCGAGGGAATCGCCTAGATAATCTGCCACATCTTGAATATCTGAATCCTGATAATAATGGGCAAGGATGACGGCATTTAAATCTCGTTTCAGGCTGTGGATAGCTTCGACCAAATCAATTGGAATAGCTGGTTGGGCGATGGGGGGACGCAATGTGGCAAACACAGAAATATACCTGGTAAACGATTAAAAACATATAGACTTCACTTTGAAACTATCCTGGGAGTGGATTCTTAGGAAAAAACTAGAGAACGAGTTGACTTCCCATGAACCATCTCCTAGAAAGGATTCCCTGAACGGTTACTCCTAAACAACAATCAATTACCTTACTAATTATAGTTGATTTCACCAAAATCATGGTTGTTATTCATGGAATGATAAATCAATTTTAATCAAATATCCAGGTCGTCTGTCTGGGCTGGGGTGTGTGCAGGACAAAACCCATCTGGTGTGACTTTGAATCCGAATAACGGGGAGGATTGGTGGCAACACCGATGCCGACGATAATGAACACAATTCAGGCAGCATTCTAAATCGGGGGAGGCGGGCATGTCTCGCCCCAGATTTGAAACTTCCCGTTGGGTCATACCCCGGATTACTAATTCTTCCCCCTGCCAACGGATGGTCACGATGCCTGTATCGGCAAAAGATGACCAACGCGGATCCTCTAAAAGATGGACTGGCAAGGAAATTATCACTCCTGTTCCATCTTCCTTTACCTCTCCTTCATAACGGGTGTCTGGGGCGGGGGGTTGTAAGAATTGATCTCCGATGGGAAGTTCAACTAGGATCCCCGATGTTGGAATATGCAGATGATAACGACTATTGAGTTCATCCAAGGACATCAGGTCAGTTAAAAATGGAGATGGGGTGTGCACAAATAATACATGTTGAGGTCGTAGGTTATGAATTAATTGCAGTGTAGTAGACCCATCGCAATGATCAGCTAGAAAATAATAGTCTAAATTTAACTTCAATGATGAATGGGTTGCGGGGGAGGGATCCAAGGGAGAAGAATGGTTAACCATTGCCAAAATTTGCAAGGGATCACCTAGGGATGGATAGCCGGGATAATGGGGTAATAAAATGAGCCAATTGGCATCTGAATCATGGCAATATTCGGCGAAATCAATGACTTCATCCGTTAAGATAATGCAGGGTGGTTCCCCTAAGAAACGTCGTTGCTCCGGGTTGAGACGACGCACCCGTGGACGTACCCGGTCATCCCAAAACAAGGGTTGGTGACGGGCAAAATTCTGCACTGAAGCTGGTAAGTAGGGTAAGAGAGATAGATAAATGTCACATCCATTGGCTACCATCCCGTCTACCCAAATATCTATATCTTTACCAGTAAATAAATGATGACTGCGCAGCAGCATCAATATTTCCTGACCCAAGCCAATGGCGGGGGTTGGTATTAAAACTGATTGGTGCTCTTCAATTGCCCGATAAATTCGTTCAGACAATTGGTTTTCTTGTTGGCGACGATGGATATTCCGGGTTGTGCCATAACTTCCCTCTAGGATGAGAACATCTGGCTTCAATCCCCTCAGTTCTTCCAAGGGTAGCCCCTGAACCAATCGGGTGTTGGATAAAAAAAAGTCTCCCGTATAAAATACAGTGTAGGGTCTAACTTCTGTATTAGAACTATGGGGGAAGGGAGTGTAGCTTAACAAAATGGCAGCAGCACCTAATAAGTGCCCTGCGGGCCATAGCTCTATGGTCAATCCATCAAGAAATTCCAAGGGCGATCGCCAAGGTAGTGCCTGACAAAAGAAGGGGGTTGAAGCGGATGGGGGTTGGAGATGAGTCCAGTAAAGGGGCAGGAGTTGGGTCGTTACCTCACTAGCATAGATGGGAACAGTGGGGAATAACTGATGAAAATCCCACAACCCTCGGGCATGATCAGGATGGGCATGACTACAAATTACCAAGTCCACCGGGGTGCCGGGTGCCACTAACTCTTCATACCAAATGGAAAGGTCATGGAGTCCACAATCTAACAAAATGCGATAAGGACCCAACTGAACTTGTAAACAAACTCCTTCTTCTTGTCCAGTTCCATAGGGTAAACAATTCAGTTCTACCACTGGCTCAATTGAACCCCTTGTAAGATTTTATGTTTTAAGAAAAATGGATGGTGTTAATTGCGATAAAACAATTTGGAATGATCAATTTTCTGTTGAAGCAGGTATTCATGGGCATCATGCAAAATTTGACGAGCGGCTGGAAAAGTAATTAAGTTAGCCCCATGCTCATAATTCACCCAGGCATAATTTTGAATTTCTTTCAGTTGGATGGAAACGGGTGGAGCTACGGTTACATTAAAGTCTAAATCATGACCCTCAGATGGGGAGGGGGGCATTAAAATAGGTTGGATCCAAGCAAGAAAATAAGTGACTCGTTTATCAACCTGGGTTCCTCGGACTTCAAACTGATACTGTTCAATAAGAGAAACCCCTTCATTCACTTCATATTGGGTAATCCCTGTTTCCTCCTCGAATTCCCGACATGCTGACTGAACGGGGGATTCACCTGCCTCAGCATGACCTTTGGGAAATCCCCAGTGCCCTCCCTGATGTTGAATCAACAGAAACTGATAGTGATTATTATTGATCAATACCGGGATCAATCCGAATGCCTGATCATAAACCATGTTTATTCTTTCGGAACAACAGTATGTTCTATTTTATCTGAATGGGTACTTGGGGGCTATAGCCAGCATCCATTCTTTGTGGAAAGCAACATGCCCCCAGTCTAACATCCCTGCTAAGGATCGTTTCCACATCCTTCACAACGATATTTGATTGGAATGCCTGGATGGTGAATGGGGGGTGACCCACGCCCATCCCGTCCCTCACGACCATATTGCCCTACTGTTCCACCTCACCCCGGAATAACGTCGCCGATTAGTCGCCGGAAAACATCCCTATCCGCCAGAAAAACCCATGGTTTTTGGAGTGGATCCCTGGCAACAGTTTGCGTGGACAGGGGTGTTGGCTCTTCCATCTTTCATGTGATCCCATCAATGATGCCATTATGTGGGAAAAGATGGAGGGACGGCTCCATCTTTCTGAACAGTTATTCCCGCCCTGCATGAGCTTGTAAATTTGAGCGCTTCACTGGTTTTGGTTTGGGACGCCCTCGATCCTCTCCTTCATGGCGATCGCCCCGTTCATGGCGACGACCTGACTTGATCACAACCTTATGGTCTTCCTCACCATCAAATACCTCCACATTAGATTGAATCCAGGCTGGGCGACTATAATCATGGGCCATTTGTAAAGCCGCTGCCGCCAACATATTGGACTCAAATTCCTCTGCTAATTTAGCCACAATCGGCAAGAAGGAAGCCATCCGTTCACCTGCAAGGGCATTTCTCAACTCATTTTCCAGCTTTTCTAAGCGATGAACTTCAATTTGAGCCCTGGTAGGAACCGAACGTACTTCCAGTGACTGTCGAATGTGGCGTTCAATATCTCGTAGTTTACGACGGTCTAACGGATGAATTAGGGAAATGGCTGTACCTGTTTTGCCAGCACGTCCGGTTCGTCCAGTTCGATGGACAAAATTCTCTGTACTATCGGGCAAATCATAATTAATCACATGGGTGAGATGATCCACATGTAACCCCCGTGCTGCCACATCAGTTGCTACGACCCAGCGCACCTGACGTTGACGGAACCTTAATAACAACTTTTCTCGTTGGGATTGAGTTAAATTACCATGGTATTCATCCACACTATAGCCAGCTGCTTGCAGTTGACTGGTCAATTCTGCGGCAGACTTACGGGTACGAACAAAGATTAGGGCTGACTCAGGATCAATTAATTCCAAAATTGGTTGTAAAGCCCTAGACTTAGACCATCCCCGTGGAATCATATAGGCAACTTGATCAATTTGGGTGGGAGTGGCCTTGGGTTGTTCAATGGTAACGGTAATGGGGGATCGCAGGAATTTAGTGGCTAATTCCCGAATTGGTGGTGCCATGGTGGCAGAGAAGAAAGCTGTTTGCCTCTCCGCTGGAGCATGACTTAAAATCGTTTCCACATCCTCAATGAATCCCATATTTAACATTTCATCAGCTTCATCCAATACCAAACAACTCAGTTGATTCAGCTTTAAACTACCCCGGCTCAGTAAGTCTAGAACTCGCCCCGGAGTGCCTACTACAATATGAACCCCCCGATGTAATTTTTGTATTTGTGGTTCAATGGCTTGCCCGCCATATACGGGTAATACCCGTAACCGTTCATGAACGTTAAAACTGACAATCGCTTGATATACCTGCATCGCCAGTTCACGGGTGGGAGTCAGAATCAGAGCCTGTACTGCCGGAGTATGGGGATCAATACGTTCTAGAATCGGTAAAGAGAAGGCAGCAGTTTTCCCTGTACCTGTTTGGGCTTGCCCCACCACATCCCGTCCGGATAAAAGATGGGGTAAAGCTTCAGACTGGATGGCTGTAGGGGTGGTAAATCCTAATTTTTCTAGGTGATGAACTGTAACTTCAGACAATCCAAGAGCAGTAAACGAAATAGACATTGATTCTCCAGAAATAAAAAATTAAATAGTTGAACAGCGTTAACTAGCTGTTTCCCCATGGTTAGGAGGGATAGAGTTCCCAGCTATTCCAAGACAATGAGTATCCATAAATTGTTCAGTTAAGGGATGGCATAGGAAGGATGGGGGGCGGAGGAATTGGAAAGCGTTGAATAGGGGAATTCATTGGTCGTTTTTTGTGTTTCACCATACAAGTCATAAATATCAGCATTCGTAATTTTTACAGGCACCATTGAACCTAGACGAGCTGAACCTTGAACATAAACTAAACCATCCACGTCTGGGGAAAACCGAGCAGAACGACCAATCAGTTGACCCGTTTCGGGATGTTCCTGTTCAATTAAAACATCCACCACCTTGCCGACTTCAGCTTGATTTTTTTTCCAGGAAATTGCCTGTTGTGTCTGCATTAGACGGTCACGTCGGTCTTCCATAATAGCTGGTGGAACCGGATTCGGCAGGTCATAGGCAGCAGTACCATCCTCTGGCGAAAAGGTAAAAACCCCAACGTGATCAAATTCATGGCGACGCACAAATTGGTGTAAGTGTTCAAAATGATCATTTGTTTCCCCGGGAAACCCAACAATCAGGGTAGTTCGTAAAACTGCTTGGGGGATTGCTGTTTTGATTCGTTCAATGATGTTATCGTTCACTCGTCCTTGCCAAGGACGATTCATAGCCCTGAGAATGTGGGGATGAGAATGCTGTAACGGTAAATCTAAATAAGGAAGAACATTGGGTGTTTGCTGAATTGCATCAATCACATCTGGGGTCAATCCGGTGGGATAGGCATAATGCATCCGAATCCAGGGAACATCCACCTGTCCGAGTGCCCGCAGTAAATTTGCTAATTGGGGGATACCATATAAATCAGCTCCGTAATTGGTGGTAATTTGAGAGATCAAAATCAATTCCTGCACCCCTTGGGCAGCCAGTTGATGAGCCTCAGTGACAATAGACTCGATGGAACGGGACCGCTGCTTCCCTCGCAGTTTGGGAATAATGCAAAAGGCACAATGATAATCACAGCCTTCAGATACTCGTAAGTAGGCAACCCCCTCCGTAGTGGTTCGATAACGAGGAACAAGTTCGTCTGCAATGTAGGTGGGTTCAGGGGTAACCTCGATGACCCGATCCCCCTTTTCAACCCGGTGGATGATTTGAACAATTTTATGATAATCGCCAGAACCGACTACAGCAACAGCTTCGGGTAATTCCTCCAACAGTTGCTCTTGGAAATGTTGTGCCATGCAGCCAGTAATAATTATCTTTTTATTGGCTTCGGCTAACTCGACTAAGGTGCGGACAGATTCTTCCCGAGCCGACTGAATAAAGCTACAGGTATTGACAATAACATAGTCGGCAGTGGATTCATCGATGGAGATGATGTACCCAGCTTGTGCCAACAAACCCAACATATGTTCCGTATCAATTCGGTTTTTTTCACAGCCCAAATGGGAGATAGCAATTGATTGACCCATGCAGTTTTGAATAAGAAAAGCATTAAGTTTAAGGAGGATAGGCTCTATACGAATTAATCGTTGAACCGGCTGCGATCACTCCTAGAACGGATCAACTCCCAAGACTGGAAACCATGAAGAACTCGATGAGGACTCCAATTCGCGATCGCGGCATTCATTCATTACAAATTATCTTTATGAATGTTAACACACAAGTGTAGTCTACAATTCATTAAATAATTATAGACTGTTTCAGATTTTGTCTTTTATTTAGTGGTGCATCAAGAGTGAACTATTTAGTGCTTTTGTACGTCAGCGCACTGAATGCCTGATTCTGTTTTGAGGGAGGGACTTTGAAGTCAATTGCCAGCTCTGCGGCACCCATCTCACGAGGTAAGAATATGTAGAAGGTATCGGTTTAATTGCCCAAAATCGGTATTAATTGAGAACGATTCCAGAAAACCTCTGGAATTATCAGTATTAACCCAAAACTTTCCGTAAAATCAGTAGTGAGCCATCTAAACTAGGGAGTACCCCCACCAGACTGCTCTTAGCGGTTGACGGTGGGAGTTGTCACCAGGGTTAGGTGCCCTAATCATTAGCAATAGCGGGCTGAGTACCTAGAAATCGTCTCGAAGGAAGGCTTTAACCCCCGTAGAGACGACCTCTAGAATTCCTCGTCTTTTAAGCGAGGGAGTGTCAAATATACCAAGAGGAATCCCATCTGGCATTCATACTGGTTGACCTGTTGTTCAGAAGAACACTGATGTAATGGATGTCCGCATTGCAGTACCCCCTGCCGCCATCGAGGCTGACCATTTTGGTCAGCTAATGGACAGCTATGGCAGATGGTCTGGGTAGATAAAATTTGGTTATCTGTAAAAATAACTAACATACCCTCCGCCGGAAAAAGATGTGGCAACGAGTTTTATTTTACGTTTATTCCCCTGATCACGATTGTAACCTAAGAGTCATTTTCCCTGCCAACAGAGTCCACTGAAAATCAAATTTCATCTCCTGAATTTTGAGAATCCCCTAGTCAAGAAGGTCAATTCATCAGACAATAAAACTAGGTGTAAAACTCTTATCAATACTTTGCTTGGAGCAGCGTTCATGGATCTCGATCTACGACTCATAGTCGTTTTACTCCCGGTCATCTTGGCTGGCGGTTGGGCGGTCTACAACATTGGTCAGGTCGCTATTAGACAAATTCAAGCTTTTTTAAGTAAGTCTTGATTTAGACTGAAACCGGTGACCCCCATGGGGGTCACCGGTTTCGATGATAAAAACAATCAAATTCAGCTTCGTAATCATAAAAAAGGTGGGGATGGCATCTGCCACCCCCACCTTTTTATCCATGGAGTAATTACCCTTTTAAGGCATTAGCCCCACCCACTACCTCTAAAATTTGCTGAGTAATGGATGCCTGCCGTGCTTTGTTATACACCAAAGTTAACTGGGTAATTAAGTCGCTGGCATTTTCACTTGCATTATTCATAGCTGTCATTCGGGAAGCCAATTCACTGGCTGCCGATTCTTGCAAAGCCCTTAATAGCTGGTTATTCAAATATAAAGGCAACAGAGCATCTAAAATCTGAACAGGATTTTGTTCAAAAATCATCTCTTGGGGCATGGTTGAAGCAGTAGATATTAATTTTTCCCGTTCTACCTGAAAGTGTCCACCACGGGTAGTCAAACGGAAAATTTCATCATCTTCAGCTTCTAAACCCTGGGGATCTAAAGGAAGGAGGGTTTGAACAATGGGTCGCGAACTGATGAGGGAGACAAATCGAGTATAAATTAGTTCTACCCGGTCTACGGTTTCCGATAAAAATAAGGCAAGTAGTTGATCAGCAATCTGGGATGCTTCGGCAGCGGTGGGGATTTGTTCTAAACCAGTGTAGGTTTTAGCAATGGGTTGCTGCCGTCGTTGAAAGTATTGAGACACTTTACGACCAACTAAAATAAGCTGATAATCCCGCCCTTCAGCTTTAAGTTCCTTAATTCGGTTTTCTGCCCGACGAATAATGTTGCCATTGTAACCACCACATAAACCGCGATCGCCAGAAATAACTAACAATCCGACGGTCTTTACATCTCGTTTTTTGAGTAAGGGTAGGTCAGCCTCTTCAAACTTTAGTCTGGTTTGCAGCCCATGGAGTACCTGTGCCAACCGATCTGCAAATGGACGAGTAGCAATAACCTGTTCTTGGGCACGACGAACCTTTGCCGCAGCCACTAAACGCATTGCTTCCGTAATTTTTTTTGTATTTTTGACCGACTGGATGCGATCGCGTATTGCCTTCAGATTAGCCATAGAAATAGATTGGATAGAGGATAGCGGATAGGGGAGGGGAGAACCTCCCCAATTCAACCATGGGCTGAGATAATTAAGCTGTTGCTAAGAAAGTCTGTTTATAATCTAACAGTGCCTTTTTCAAAATAGTTTCAGCCTCATCATCAAGGATTTTCTTAGTTTGGACTGTCTCTACATAGGCTGCCTGGTTAGTACGCAGATAGTCCCGTAATCCCTTGGCAAACGCAGTGATCTTTTCCACCGGAATATCATCTAGGTAACCATTGATACCCCCATAGATAATCGCTACTTGATCAGCAACGGGGAGGGGAGAAAATTGGGGTTGCTTGAGTAATTCTCTTAACCGTTGTCCCCGAGCCAGTTGGTTTTGAGTCGTCTTATCTAAATCAGATGCAAACTGAGCAAATGCTTCCAACTCGGCAAACTGGGCTAACTCAAGTTTCACTTTACCAGCCACTTTCTTCATCGCCTTGGTTTGGGCAGCAGAGCCAACCCGAGATACGGAGATCCCCGCATTCACTGCTGGTCGCAGTCCAGAATTAAACAAATCAGAGGAAAGGAAAATTTGTCCATCGGTGATGGAGATTACATTCGTGGGAATATAGGCAGATACGTCTCCCGCCTGGGTTTCCACGATGGGTAAGGCAGTCATGCTACCTTCCCCCAATTCTGGGCTGAGTTTGGCAGCTCGTTCTAGAAGACGGGAATGGAGGTAAAATACATCTCCCGGATAAGCTTCCCGCCCTGGAGGACGACGAAGTAACAGGGACATTTGACGGTAGGCTTGGGCTTGCTTGGTAAGGTCATCATAGATAACTAAGGTATGTTTCCCTTTATACATGAAGTATTCAGCCAAGGAAGCACCAGTGTAGGGAGCTAAGTATTGTAATGTAGCAGGGTCACTGGCATTTGCTGCAACGACGATGGTGTAATCTAACGCACCGCGTTCCTGAAAAACATTTACCACTTGGGCAACGGTGGAAGCTTTTTGACCAATTGCAACATAGACGCAAACAACATTTTCTCCCTTTTGGTTGAGAATGGTATCCACCGCAATGGCGGTCTTACCAGTTTGGCGGTCGCCAATGATCAACTCCCGTTGTCCTCGACCAATGGGAATCATGGCATCAATGGCTGTAATGCCGGTTTGCATTGGCTCGTACACGGATTTCCGAGATACAATCCCTGGAGCAGGAGATTCGATCAACCGGGTTTCAGAGGTAGGGATATCTCCCTTACCATCAATGGGACGCCCCAAAGCATCCACGACTCGACCGATCATCGCATCACCCACGGGTACTTCTGCAATTCGTCCTGTAGCCTTTACCGAGCTTCCTTCTTGGATTTCTCGACCATCTCCCATCAACACCGCACCTACATTATCTTCTTCTAGATTAAGGGCTATGCCAATGGTACCGTCTTCAAACTCTAGCAGTTCACCTGCCATCGCTTTTTCCAGTCCATAAATACGGGCAATACCGTCGCCAACCTGCAATACGGTACCAACATTGGAAACTTTGACTTGTTGGTCATACTGCTCGATCTGTTGACGAATAATACTACTGATTTCGTCCGGTCTAATGCTAATCATGGTCAGTGGATGATTTGGATGGGTAATGAAAAACGGGCTAATAATTGATTAATCGGTGAGGTGGTGGAGGGTATATGGAAAATGCCATCGGGGGATTAGCTCCCACCCTAAAACCAACAGCCTACCAACTTATGAACCAAACCTAAGGGAATTAAGCCCTTATGCGGTTGATTAAAGTTCATACAAGGGGAACAAGACATGCCTGATCACCCTGGTCATGAACCTAAACCAAGTGAAATACGTCGAAGCTGACCGCGGATACTGGCATCTAACACTTGGGAACCTACTTTAATAATCACCCCGCCAATTAAATCGGGATCAACATTAGTGTCCAGTTCAACGTGGAGAGAACCAGTGATGGCAGTGACTTTCCGTGCAACTTCTTGGCACTGTTGCTCTGTGAGAGTAACAGCAGAAGTTACTTCAGCCAGAACCGTTTGACGTAGTTTGCGTAACAAAGTTTGATAATAGTTACCAATACCTTGAATTAATTGAATGCGACGGCGATCCACTAGCAACATCAAAAAATTGGTCATTAATGGATGAATTTGCTGAGCCAACAACTGTTGGAGCACAACTTTTTTTTGCTCTGGTTTAATTAAAGGACTACCAATTAATTGAGTTAGATCGGCTGAATTATCTAAAAGACCAAGTAGAATTTGGATGTCCTCCTCAAATTTATCAACTAAATTCTGAGATTGGGCAACCGCCATTAATGCTTGGGCATAGGGTTCAACCACTTGTGCAATAAAAGCATTCCCTTTCATGCCTTACCTCCCAACATGGCAATACTGCGGTCAATGAGTTGTTGTTGAGCAACGGCATCTAATCGATCCACCAACTGTCCCTCAACTCGTTGAATGGCTAACGCCACCACCTGCTGCCTTAACTGGGCGATCGCCCTCGCTTGTTCCACCTCCAGATCCTTTGCAGCAGTTTCCCGTAGCCTTTCCACATCAACCGCAGCTTGGGATAGGATGGCATCTTTCACCGACTTAGCATTGGCTTCAGCCGTTATCCGAATATGTTCGGCTTCCTTCTGGGCTTGTGCTAACTTTTGCTGTTGTTCAGCTAAAGCTACGGCGGCAGTTTTTTTTCGTTCCTCAGCAGATTCAATTGCTTCAGCAATGGCTGACCGGCGATCGCCAAGGGTCTTACTCAAAACATTACGACCAAAATAAACTAAAACACTGATTACAATAGCAAGATTGATTAAATTAGCCTCAAAAATATCAAAGTTGAGACCAAATCCTCCAGATGCTTCCTCAGCAACTTCGGTTGCCAAAATTAAAAAACTATTCATCACTGCGTTCATACCAATGCCATTAAAATCAGAAATTTATCAAATCTAACGGTAAACCGTTCCTTAACCAGCCAATTCATGACCGAGAAGTTTTTGTAAAATCTGATGGCTAAGAGAATCGACTTGCAGTTCCAAACTAGCCAAGGCTGTCTGTTTTTGTTGATCAATCTCTCTTTGAGCATTTTCCCGCTCTAATTGAGCTTGTTGCTGAGCCTCTGCAATTAATGTTGCTGTCACCTTTTGAGCTTCAGCCTGAGCAGTTGCAATAACAGATTGAGACTTACGTCTTGCCTCTGCCAATTCTTGCTCATATTGCTTGGCAAGTGCTTCGGCTTTCGTTAACCGATCGTTTGCATCCACCTCATTGGTGCGGATATACTCGCTACGAGCATCTAATGACTGGGTTAGTGGCTTGTAGAAAATTGCATTCAGCACGACGGCAAGTAGTAAGAACTGTACTGCCATCACGGGTAATGTCGCATCAAAATCAAACATATTTGCTTAAACCTGGACTGAATAACCGACCCAAATCCTATGGCTAAAAAGGGTGAAGGTAATGGGAGGAATCAAACTAAAGCGACTTAGCCCCTCCATAAAACCCCATTACCCGAACCCAATCCAACGGAGAGACTAGGAGAAGGGGTTGGCAAATAAAAGTACTAAGGCAATCACTAGACCATAAATAGTCAAAGATTCCATGAAAGCGAGGGTCAATAATAAAGTACCGCGAATTTTTCCTTCAGCTTCAGGTTGACGGGCAATCCCCTCTACGGCTTGACCAGCAGCATTACCTTGACCAATACCAGGTCCAATTGCAGCTAAACCGATAGCAAGAGCAGCAGCTAGAACAGAAGCAGCCGAAACCAATGGATCCATGATGACTATCCTTAATAATATGAGCGAATAGGAATGTTAAACGAAAACAAAATTATAAGATGAGGGTAGAAGATGAGGGATTAAGAATGATGCTCCTCATGTTCTTCACCAACCTCGATTGCCTCGTGAATATATGCCGCTGCCAAGGTGGCAAAGACCAAAGCTTGAATTGCACTGGTAAATAACCCTAAGAGCATTACGGGTAAGGGCACAAACAGGGGAACCAGTAGTACCAGCACAGCCACTACCAATTCATCAGCTAAGATGTTTCCAAAAAGCCGAAAACTTAGGGAAAGAGGCTTGGTAAAATCTTCCAGTATGGCAATAGGAAGGAGAACAGGGGTTGGTTTGATATACTTGGTAAAGTAATTGAGACCAGCCTTTTTAAACCCTGCATAAAAGTAAGCTAGGGAAACCAGCAAAGCAAGAGCCACCGTCGTATTGATATCGTTAGTGGGGGCTGCCAGTTCACCTTCAGGAAGCTTAATTAATTTCCAGGGAACTAAAGCACCAGACCAATTGGAGATGAAAATGAACAAAAATAGTGTACCAATAAATGGTACCCATGGTCGGTATTCCTTTTCTCCAAGTTGGTTACGGGTCAGCTCACGGACAAACTCTAAAGCATATTCCATCAGATTTTGAATCCCGTTGGGTATTCTTTGGATATTACGAGTTGCCGCTAAGGAAGCAATCACGAGTAGTCCAATGACGATCCAAGAGGTGATCAAAACTTGACCATGAACTTTCAAGTTACCAAGATGCCAGTAAAAGTGTTGTCCCACTTCCAAGCTGGCTAATGGCATAGAGACAGGAATCAGAAAATTCAGCATTTCCATCCGAGTTCTGCGGAGTTGAGCAAAGATACTGGTGAAAGTGATCCAGAACCAAATTGGAAATTTTGTCTAGAAACGACTGCCCCACCATTGAACCCCACTTACATTCCTTGGCAAGAGAACCATAGTCGATGAAAACTGATTCCCAAGGTGAAGGAGTAGTGGTGAACAAGAGGGTCACCAGTCAACTTCATAAAACAACTTAACCAAGCTAGACCATTTAACCAGACTTGAATAAGCGATTTGGCAAAACAACTATTTGTAAGGTGTAAGCTAAAATCGCGGCTTTATAGGTTAGGAAACCTAAAAAAATGGGTACTATATGTAGCTGCTCCCATTGAGTTGCTACTATAATCAAGCCAATAAAGATGACTAATTGGGACTTTCCTAGTTTACGGTTTTGATCCCCAAGACGTTCGATATTTTTAGCGAGTAATCTTAGGTAAATTAATCCCGCTCCTGCTCCAAGTAAATAATTCAGAGCAATGTTGAAGGAGTAAGTCAACCAGACAGAAATAAAGACAACTGCTGCTATGCCCCCTGTCCATAGTACCAGTTGTTGCTTCAGGCGATAATAATCTGCCATTGGGTTCGTAACTGGTGACAGTGCTTCCGGGGGTGAATTAGTTGACGATAAATCGGTGGTCATCCTGTCAGAATTTCAAAAAAGCAATCATTTGGGTTAAAGCTGGTGAGATTCACCAATTCCTTAATCGACATTTATCATACCATGTCAAGGGAACAATCCTTAATTTCCAAGAAGATTATGCTTTTTTCCACTCAGATCCATTGAATCCGCGGGATATTTCAAGGCAGGGCTGAATGGTTTGAAGGATGGAATTACTCAAGGATTGAAGGTCATATCCCCCTTCCAACCCAAATACAACCCGATGACTGACTGAAAGGGTTAGTCGGGAAAGAAGAGCAAAATCCTCAGGATACAATGAAATACTCGACAAAGGGTCATCGTCATTCCCATCGTATCCGGCACTCACCAGTAACAAATCGGGTTTGATGTTTTTTAAAAAGGGAATCACATGATGGGTGAAAGCAGCTTCATAGGCTTGGATGGTACTACCAGAGTCCATCGGCAGATTCAATACATTATGGTGCCACCCCTTTTCGTGGGGTGATCCAGTATGGGGATAACCGGGTGATTGGTGCAGGGAACAAAAAAACAGTTGGGGATTTTTCTCCACCATTGCCTGGGTGCCATTCCCATGGTGAACATCCCAATCTAAAATGGCTACCCGGTGGATATGGGGTTGGGTTAGGGCATAGTGGGCAGCAATGGCAGCATTATTGAATACACAAAACCCCATACCTTGGTTAGCTAGGGCGTGATGCCCGGGGGGACGGGCTAAAATAAAAACTGGATGGTTGGTGGTGAGTACCCTATCCACCCCATCCAGCCAGGCACTAACTGCTAATAAGGCAATGTCATAGGTACGGGGACAGATGGGAGTATCGGGATCAAGATAGCCCCCTCCTTGTTGAGCTGTCTGTTGAACTTGGCTGATATAAGCATCGGTATGCACCTGACGAATTGCTGATAGCACTCGGTTACGGTTCGATGGACTAATGGGGGTGGGGAGATGCCATTCCAATTGGTGGGATACTGGAGACGCTTTCAGTCGATTTACAATTGCAGTTAATCGTTTTGACGATTCTGGATGAAAAAGACCTGTATCATGTTCAAGGAATTCATCAGTATAAATAATTGGGAACATGGAGATTACCTCAATAAACTAATATGCCTTGGATAAACGGATCATCCTCCTTCCCTACTGCCCCTAACGGGGCATCACCCTCATTAAGTCTATATTTGCTTCAATGGTATTTACCAAAATATCCAGACTGGCTTCCCGTTGTTCCTGGAAATTAGGGATACCCGTGGGTAAAGACTTCAGCCCCCGTTGTTGGCGAAGGCGGTTTAACCATGCCCGCCGCCAACAACCATTCTCAAAAATACCATGGAGGTAAGTACCCCAGAGGCATTGGCTGCTGTCTACCATTCCCAGAGTTCCATCGTCAAATAATGGCATCATGGTGAGGGGAGGGTTTTTTGTGCCACCGCTGATAGGAGTGGTGCGTCCCTGATGAATTTCATAACCACTGATAGGGAGTCCGGTCTGGGGATAAAGGGAGTAGACCTGCCGTTGACGGGTAATTTTTGTCCCGCTGATGGTTGTCTTCAGGGGTAACAATTGAAGACCTATAAAACGACCCTCTAACCCCTCTGTACCTTCAGGATCAGCAATGGTTTCACCCATCATTTGAAATCCTCCACAGATACCTAACAGGGTGCCGCCGGAAAGAACATAGTCACGGATTTGTGCCGCTAGTTGGGTTTTTTGCATTGCCAACAGGTCAGAAATGGTGGTTTTTGTCCCTGGGATAATGACGGCATCAGGACGACCTAAGGTGTCCCTGAGACCCAAATACTTTAGGTTGACACTTGGTTCGGCCGCCAAGGGGTCAAAATCAGTAAAGTTTGAGATGCGGGGTAAACGAATTACGGTAATGGTTAGGTCGCTACTACTTTTATCATTCCGACGTTCCCATAAGTCTAAAGAGTCTTCTGATGGAAAGGCATGGTCTAACCAAGGGATAACACCAATGACGGGAATCCCAACCCGGTTCTCCAGCCAAGTAATTCCTGAATCGAGGAGCGATCGCCGCCCGCGAAATTTATTGATAATGATCCCCTTGATCAAGGCACGTTCTTCAGGTTCTAGGAGTTCCAGGGTGCCAACCACATGGGCAAATGCTCCTCCCCGTTCAATATCAACAACTAAGATGGTATGAGCATTGAGGTACTTAGCTACCCGCATGTTGGTTAAATCCCGATGCTTAAGATTAATTTCCGCTGGACTACCAGCCCCCTCGCAAACGATGATGTCATAATTGGCAGTTAGATAGTTGAGGGACCGCTGGATTTCCTGCCAACCCCGATCAAAGAATTGTTCATAATATTCTTCGGCTCCAACCTGTCCCTGTACGTTACCATTCAGGATGACTTGGGATGTCATATCTCCCTGGGGCTTGAGCAAAATTGGATTCATTTCCACACGGGGAAGGATGCCAGCCGCCCATGCTTGCACTGCCTGGGCATAAGCAATTTCCGCCCCATTGGCCGTCACATAGGCATTAAGGGACATATTTTGTCCCTTAAAAGGAGTTACTCGCCACCCTTGCTTGTGTAGGATGCGGCATAATGCAGCTGTAATCAACGATTTGCCGGCATAGGAAGTTGTCCCCACAACCATTAAAGCTTTCATGAATTCTTTTTAATCTAGGTAAATAAATTGACTGGAGCCCCATTTTCCTTTTCCGTCACCACCTCTCTTTTGAGACTGTTCTCTCCAGTATGTTCCACTCCTGAATTTCTGGACAACTTTACATGATCAACCTTCGCTAGATACCCCAACCAAGGCAAAGCTAATTGAGCAAAGTGCTCCCCTGAACCACTGACATAAAAGTGGGTTGACGGAGTCAGAGAGGAAGAATTGCGGAGATTCAAAGAATCCAATTCCTGTACCGCTGAATGAACCACATAGACGGCAGGGTCAACCGTCGTAACGGATGGGGGCAAAAAGGTCTTAAGAATTGGTGCTAAATGGGGATAATGGGTACAGCCATAAACCAAGGTATCCATTCCTAATGCTAGAAGAGGATCGATATAACCTCGAACAACCTGGAGGGTCAGAGGGTCATGAATACGTCCCTGTTCAATTAAAGGAACAAATTCGGGACAACTTACTTGCCAAATGGTGACTGCTGGATCAATCTCTAACATTGCTTGTTTATAAGCATTACTCGCGGTTGTGGCGGGAGTGGCAATCACACCAATTCGTTTTCCCTGACCAACGGCTGCTCTGGATCCGGGTAGAATCAACCCTAAAATGGGAATATCAAATTCACTCCGGATAGTGTCTAATGCCAATGCGGAACTGGTGTTACAGGCCATAATCACCATCTTTACTCCCGTAAGAGTCATCCATGCAATGATGTCTCTGACAAACTGGATGATTTCAGTCTGGGAGCGTGTACCGTAGGGTAACCGGGCTGTATCCCCAAAATACAGAATCGATTCATTGGGTAATTGTCGGTAAAGTTCTCTAAGGACTGTTAGACCCCCAAGTCCACTGTCAAACATTCCAATCGGAAAATTTTTCACATTTTCAACTGTTGTCTGATGACAACTTTCACCACGAAAAAGATTGGACACGTTGTAATAAAAAAACAAATAATTTAACTTTTGTAATATATAGCATTCTCTCAGATAAAGGTCTAGTTGGGTTGAATTTAGTCAAACCATGATTTAAACAACTTATTCAAAAGATTGAATGGATGAACAGACCCAATCACCAAGGACTACCCCGTCCCCCTGTGAATTCATGGTTTAGTGATACTAAGGAGGTTAGGTTAAGGACAATCATCTGTTTAGTTTGGAGAAAAACTCAGTAAAATAGCCTTAAGGGAAACGTACTTTGTCTGGGGGCATATTGCTAGAAAATCACTTAAATCCACTCCTGAATCTTCCTTATGAACCCGTTTTAGAAAAGTTGGGTTCCGACTACTATGATCCCGTTTATGCTGCTGAATTTCCACAGCATAGGCTACGGTTTTGTAATTACCCATTACTTGCTTTCCTTGGGTTGAACCCCAATCAAGTCAGCGATGCAGACTTGATTCAAGCCTTTGGTCAATTTCAAGGTCGGGGTCCATTTCTTGCCCTGCGGTACCATGGATATCAATTTGGTGAATATAATCCGTATTTAGGAGATGGACGGGGATTTTTGTATGGACAGGTGCGGGGAATAGATGGGAAACTATATGACTTAGGTACTAAGGGCTCAGGCACCACCCCCTATTCCCGGGGCGGAGATGGACGACTCACATTAAAGGGGGGGGTAAGGGAAGTATTAGCGGCAGAATCCTTGTATAGTCAAGGTGTCTATACTTCCCGCTGTCTAAGCCTTATTGAAACAGGAGAACAATTATGGCGCGGCGATGAACCATCACCGACCCGTTCATCTGTTATGGTTCGTTTTTCTCGTTCCCATATTCGTTTTGGCACTTTTGAACGCCTGTTAGCCATTGGTCGCCACGACCTAATCTCTCCCCTGCTAGACCATGTTATTGACCAGTATTACCCTCAACTTCAGGGACAAGTGGATGCCTATATTGCTTTTTATCACCAACTGGTGAAGCGGATTGCCCATCTAGCCGCACAGTGGATGGCAGCAGGGTTTTGTCATGGTGTTCTTAATACCGACAACATGTCCATCTCTGGGGAAAGTTTTGATTATGGACCCTATGCTTTTATTCCCAGCTACAACCCTCGATTTACCGCTGCCTACTTCGATCACTTTGGTCGGTACGCCTATGGGAACCAACCTCAAGTGTGTCGTTGGAACTTAGAAATGTTGCAACGTCCACTGGAAGTGATTATTTCCAGTGGGGAGTTGAAGTCTAGTTTAGATGAATTCGAAACTTACTATCTTGGTGAGTATTCCCGATTCATGTTACTCAAACTTGGTTTTGACCAACTTCCCATTCCAATTGCAACTGATTTGTTAGAGCATACTCTTAATTTTCTGTTCGCCAGTCAGGTGAGTTACCCTGGTTTTTTTGCAACCCTGAGTAGTACGTTTAACCCTGGTTGGCGTAATGGATGGGACACAATACTAGGGGAGTTGACAGAGAGCGGAGTCCACCTGAATACTGAACATCAGTTCCTATTTGAACAATGGCAACAGATCTACCACCGAGCTTTATTGGAAGTACCACTCAGCGAATTACCAACCATTGGGGAGCGATTGCGACGACATAACCCACAAACCTATTTGTTACGTCCAACCATTGAAACAGTATGGGAAGCCATTGACCAGAATAATGACTGGGAACCATTTAATTTGTTAGTGGCCGCAATTCAAACTAAAACCCAGCTTCAACATTGGTCAGTATAAACGGCTTAGGACGTAATCAGTCAATTCAATTAAGGTGGTATGGGACTCTGAGGGTGGAAGGTCAGCCAAGGACTGGATTGCCAACTGCCGATGATGGGCAGCAAGATGACGGGATCGATCAATACCATCACTAGAACGGACAAGGGCGATCGCCTGTTCTAAATCACCGGGTTGAGCAAATTCCCGTTCAATGAGTAACTCTAGGGCAGGTTGCTGTTCTAATGCATAGAGTATGGGGGCAGTTAAGTTGCCATCTTGCAAATCAGAGGCGGCTGGTTTACCCAACGTTTCGGAAGAACCTGTGAAATCTAATATGTCATCTACAATTTGAAATGCAAGACCAATATGGCGACCATATAGATACAAATTTTCTGACCTGCTAGCAGATAAACCACTGAGTAAAGCAGCGGCTTTGGCACTATTTGCAATTAAAGATGCAGTTTTGTAATAACTTTTTTCAAGATAATCATCAATGGATAAAGCCGTATCAAATCGCTTTAAGCCTTGACGAATTTCTCCCTCAGCCAAGTCCATAATTACCTGGGACAGTAATTTAACAACTTCAAGGTTATTGAGATTGGCAAGGTACCAAGAGGATTTAGCAAATAGAAAATCACCCGCTAGCACCGCAATCCGGTTGCCAAAACTACTATGAACCGTTGGTACACCACGACGGGTGTTAGCTTCATCCACAACGTCATCATGGACTAAACTAGCGGTATGAATCATTTCAGTAATTTCAGCCAAACGTCGATGGTGGGGAGTGATGTCTTGGTTGGGGGGCAATGTTGCCCGCGAGACCAACAACACTATCGCAGGTCGAATCCGCTTTCCTCCAGCACTAAACAGATGTTCAGCGGCAGCATATAAAATTGGATGGCGGATACCAACTAAGTTTTTAAGATTTTCCGTAAGTTGCAGTAAATCTTTTTCGACAGGGAAAAAAAGAGTAGTAGCTGAAGTCATGGATAAGCCGACCCCGGCATTTAGTTAAGAAATTTTACATATATTTATTTTAAGATATGATTTCCTCACTTTTTCTGATAAACCAGTAGATTTATCCATCCTTTTTGGAATTTTTACTGGGCACCCGAATTAAACAGATGAAATTCAACTGTAAACCTCAGCCCAGACAGAAAAAACAGTGAACCATACCCAAAAATTATGACCTTATTGGCACTAGAAAAAACGGAGAGGGTGGGATTTGAACCCACGGAACCTTTCGGTTCACTCGATTTCAAGTCGAGCGCGTTCGACCACTCTGCCACCTCTCCAACAAAATCTAAATCACTTATACCATATTTTCTATGGGAATTAATTAGAACATCTACTTTTCTATTTAAGAGCCAACTTTTAAGTTAATAAACAGGGTTGCCAAAAAAGTTAACTGGGCAGCTAAAGCAAATAAATATACCACGGCTCTAGTTTTAAAGATTGATAACATTAGTCCTATCCCTTTGAGGTCAATCATAGGACCAAAGACAAGGAAAGCCAATAACGAGCCACTGGTAAATGTGGCGGCAAAGGATAGGGCAAAAAAAGAATCCACGGTGGAACAAATTGAAACTAATGCCGCTAAAAGCATCATGGCTAAAATGGAAGTGACAGGACCCTGACCAAGTCCCAGTACCAATTCACGGGGAGCAGAAATTTGAATAAAGGCAGCGATGGCACTACCCAATACCAGCACCCCTCCCAGTTCTCTCACTTCCTGAATAGTATTTTCCACAAAAAGACCCAACCGGGGGGAAAAAGGCAGGGCGGGGTTACTAGAACTAAGGGAGGGAACCATGGTATCCAGCCGGACGGGAGTTGTTCCTGCTTGCCCTAACAAAAAAGTACCGGATTGCAATAAAGGGGATAAGGATTGGTTTGGTTGATTCGATTGGTTATCCGCCAACCGAGGCATAGCCCTGGCAACGGATGGTTGTAAAAGGGGGCGTAAATCGGTTTGAGCACTAAACACCCAACCTACAATGGTTGCAATGGTTAAGGACAAGAATAAGCGTAAAACCACTATTTCCGGTTGATCCCGGAATGCTGTCCAAGTGGACCATAACACAATGGGGTTGACCGTCGGAGCCGCCAGTAAAAAGCCAATGGCAACTGGAGAGGGAGCCCCTTGCATCAACAATCGTCTTGCCACAGGAACATTACCACATTCGCACACTGGGAATAGGAAGCCAACCATACTCCCAGCCAATGCTCCCCAAAATGCATGCTTTGGCAAATAAGCAATTAGTTTACGTTCATCTACAAAAAACAACAACAGGCTGGAAAATAGAACTCCCAACAGTAAAAATGGAAATGCTTCTACTAAAAGACTAAGGAAGAGAGTAAACCCTTTTTGAAGTTGAACCATGGCGATGCTCCAGAGATATTAAAAAATATGAGTACATTCGTCCCCCGTTCAGGGGAAGAATCAACAGGGCTAGGACTGGTTGACTGACAAAAGGTGTACGCCCTCACCCCCAACCCCTCTCCCAGGGGGCGAGGGGAGCCGATCCACCCCTCCGGTTCCCTCTCCCATCGGGAGAGGGCTAGGGTGAGGGCTTTCGGGGTTTTGGCTGAGAAGTTTTGTCAGTCAATCAGGGTCTAGGGTGTAACCCTCATTAGGGGAAGCGAGGTCGATTATGATCCAATAGTTCTAATAATTCATAGGGATGATGAATTAAAAAGTCAGGGTGATGCCGGGCTAAGGTTTCAGCTGTATTAAACCCCCATGCCACGCTAATCATCTTAATCTTAACTGCTTGGGCAGCGTCAATATCTCGGGTTTCATCTCCAACGTAAATAATCTCGCCAGGAGTGAGCCCCTCCCGGGCTAGCAATTGTTTCATAATTCGACTTTTTCCAAACAGGGTGGCACCAGAGTGAATAAAGTCAAACATACTCTCTAATCCCTGTTTCTTCAAGAAAGTGGTAACGTTGACCGATGAATTGGATGTCACAATACCTAACCGATGTCCCCTCTGTCGTAGAGTTGTTAACACGGACATCACGCCGATGATGGGCTTGAGATGTTGGATTTCTCGATTTAATTCAGCTTGAACCCGACGAATTAAAAATGGAATTTTGACCAATGGGATTCGCGATCGCCGAATGACCTCCCGAGCATTTAAGTTACGGTAGCTTTCAACCTCCCTCTGGCTGACTGGGGTAAACCCAAATTCGGGTGCCAGCCGATTAGCGATGGTTACAATTGCATCAAGGGTGTCCGCAATAGTGCCATCAAAGTCAAACACAATAACCGGCAGTGGAGGAGGAGGGAAATGATGACTCACAGCGAATCCGTAGGCAATGGGTAAGGGTGGGGGAAGAAATAACGAATTTACTCGTGAGGGCTAGGCTTATGGTGGCAGTACAAGGAAGGAACCGGGTCATAACCACCGGGATGAAAGGGATGGCAACGTAAAATTCGACGAATTGCCAGAACAGAACCTTGCCATGAACCAAAGCGAGCGATCGCCTCTAGGGCATAGTGGGAACAAGTGGGTTGAAATCTGCACGTTGGTAATAATAATGGGGAAATGAGCCAACGATAGCCCTGAATTAATGAAGTTAAAACAAGTTTCATACTGAAAACCATCATTTACAACTATGGAAAAAACGTAAATAGGCTAATACCTTCTCCAAACGATACCCTATGGCTACAATTCTTAGCATCTCCGTCTG
>CAIUCS010000200.1 GCA_903897715.1 uncultured Synechococcales cyanobacterium | reverse complement strand
TGAGCCACATTCCTGTCCTTGGTTGTCTACCCCATATCCCAGACCCAACCGACCTAACAAAATTGGCACAACTGGCTGCTGAACTCGATTTAAATCAAATCATGCCCTTAGAATTTACCCCAGTCCCTGGGGTTAACCCATGAATTAGCTATCAATCTTTAATTGTTGGTTTCACCTTTTTCATACTTCATATGTCTTTGTCGTTCATTACCTATCCCCAAGATCTACAGCAGCCCCAAACGTTATTTGTCTTATTACATGGATGGGGAGCGAATCACCAGGATCTGGTTAGCATTGCTGCAGGATTACACTTACCCCATTGTCAATTTTTGTTTCCCAATGCTCCATTTCCCCATCCCCATGCTCCCAATGGACGGATGTGGTATAACCTAGAAACTGATCCGCTTACACTGATGCCAACCATTCCCTGGTTTCAGGATGGAACTACAGATAAGGATAACGTTTACCTACAGCGGAGTCGGAGTGAATTGACAGAGTGGCTGCTATCATTGGCAACTATCACCGGTGTTCCCCTAACTCAAACCCTATTAGCTGGGTTTTCTCAAGGGGGAGCCATGGCTCTGGATGTGGGAGTGGATTTAGGGTTGGCAGGTGTGATTAGTTGTAGTGGTTATTGGCATCGTTCAACTCCCCCCGAGAATAGTTCGGCTGACAGGAGGGGGGCGCCAGTGTTAATGATCCATGGGAAATCGGATCCAGTAATTCCTCTTCGGGCAGCATACGATAGTGCTCAACAATTACAACGATCGGGAATACTGGTAGATTTTGTTGAGTATGGGATGGGACACGAAATACAATTGCCAGCTCTAAAGCGTATGCAACAGTTCGCTGAAAGTCGGCTACTCCTCCTCTCCTGAAAGGGTAAAATAAAAACAGTACTATCACTCAAGTGGTTCCTAATGCTGCAAAGTAAGGGTTTGGCAAGACTCCTTAAAAAGTTTCAAATGTTTTGAAAATGTGGAGTTTATCAGTGTACAATATAGATTCATGGGCGGTTAGCTCAGCGGTAGAGCGCCTGCCTTACAAGCAGGATGCCACAGGTTCAAATCCTGTACTGCCCATGGTTCCAACAATTACCTATAAGTTTAGGTGAACTGGTGGCTTAGGTTGATGGGATTATGGACAGTGATTTTTTTCTTATGGACGGAGATCATTTCCTTATCCCGCAACTCCCCTAGTAGGCGGGTAACGGTAACTCTGGTTGATCCAATTGCTTCAGCAATTGCTTGGTGGGACAGCTTCAAATCAATGATCACCCCTTCTGACCCAGGAACACCAAAATCACGACATAAGATCAACAAAAAACTGACTAATCGGGATCCCATATCCCGATGAGCCAACGTTTCAATCATCATTTCTGTTTGTAAAATCCGGGATGATAGTCCTTGTACTAACACCATGGATAGTTCTGCGTTGACCGTCAATGCTTTTTCCATCTGTTCAATGGGCACTGACAATAATTCAACTGGGGTAAAGGCAACGGCATGATAAAATCGATCTGAACGGTTGCCAGTAATCAATGACAACACCCCAAACACACTATTCTCCCTTAACATTGCCACTGTAATTTCCTCCCCGGCTTCATACACTCGAGAAAGTTTGACGGCTCCCTTGCTCAGAAAGTAGATCCGTTCGGCAGGATCACCAGGGAAGAAAATGGTCTTCCCCCGATCAAAACTTTCAATGACCGGGGGAAAACCACTTCCACTAAATTGCCGGATGATGGTTGCTAAAGTTTGATCCTGCTTTATAATCATGGATTTCTAACCTGAAGATTCATTTATCCATAGTTGATTGCTAGTTGATTAACTTTATGGAATAAAGGCTGTATTCTAGCATACAACTGTTTTTGTTCATATTATGGCTTCTAGTTGCTCTATGAAGTTTAGTTGTTTTCTAACACTAATATTCAACCTGACTCAAAATAATTTTTGTAAAAACTGATACAAAACAAGGGGTGTCCAATTATGTCCCGATTGTTTCATCAATGTGATACTCCCCTCTTATCCATGCTTCATCAGTGGGCTAACCGGGACTATGTTCCATTCCATACCCCTGGTCACAAACAAGGGAGGGGAGCTTCATTGCCGTTGCTTGACTGTCTGGGTCTGAGGGCGCTACAGTCTGATTTGCCCGAACTCCCTGAATTAGATAATTTGTTTGCCCCCCAAGGAGTCATCTGGCAGGCTCAAAAACTGGCGGCAGAGGCTTTTGGAGCAGAAAATAGTTATTTTTTAACCAATGGCTCCACCTCCGGAGTGGTTGCAGCATTGTGGTCTGTGGGGGCGAATGGCGGGAAGGTGATTCTCCCCCGCAACGTCCATCAGTCTGCTATTTCCGGATTAATTCTATCTGGGGCGATACCAATTTTTATGTCCCCTGATTATGATGAAAGGCTGGGATTATTCCATGGTGCTACTTCAGAAGGGGTAGCCGCGGCATTACAGTCCCATCCCGATGCCCAGGCCGTATTCATCGTTTCTCCCTCTTATTTTGGAGTAGTGGGGGACGTTGGGGCGATCGCAACCCTTGCCCATCAGCACCAGATTCCATTATTAGTGGATGAAGCCCATGGAGCCCACTTTGTTTTTCATCCCCAATTGCCCCCTTCTGCCTTACAAAGTGGTGCTGATGTGAGTGTACAGTCCACCCATAAAACCCTATCTGCCTTAACCCAGGCTGCCATGCTCCATGTGCAAGGACATCGGATAAAGAGCGATCGCTTGCATCAGGCACTACAAATGTTCCAATCTAGCAGTCCCAATTACTTACTATTAGCCTCTTTGGACGGGGCACGGCAACAAATGGCTACTGTAGGGCATGATTTAATGCACCACACCATTTCCCTTGCTAATTCCATCCGTCGTGGCATCACCCAACTCCCCAAACTTCGGGTTTTGTCTGTAGAAGATTCCGGACAAACCCCAGGCTTTGTTTATCTTGATCCGACTCGCATCACCATTGATGTGGGTGAACTAGGAATCACTGGTTATGAAGCAGACCAACAATTACATCAACGGTTGGGAGTAACAGCAGAGCTGGCAACTCACCAGCACTTAACATTGATTATAACCCCGGGCACCACTCCTGGTGATTGTGTTCGTCTCCTCGATGCCCTATCTGAGCTGACTCAGGTTACCCCTAATTTATCCTCTACTTTGTTAACGCAGATTCCCTTGCAATTCTCCTTAGAATTAGCCCTATCTCCACGGGAAGCCGTGTTTTCCAGTCACAAATCAGTTCCTTTAGCACAAGCCTGTAACCATATTAGTGCTGACTTAATCTGTCCCTATCCCCCCGGCATCCCAGCCCTAATCCCCGGTGAAGTGATTACTCCTGAGGTAATCACTGGTCTTCAGCAAATTATTGCATCCGGGGGTTGGGTGACTGGTGGTAGTGATCCAAGCTTAAAAACGATGCGGGTAGTTCAATATGACAACTCCCACCGTCAACCGCTAAGAGGAATCTGACGGGGACTGCTCAAATTCACCAATGAGAGTTCTTGTCTCACAGGCTGTGCATCCACTAAGCCTCCACCAGCAGCAAACGGGTGTCCTACCGTCCGTTTAAGTAGGTTCAAATTTGCGTTTAATCCCTGTCTACACTGACTCCACCATTAGGGCAATCATGAACTGGAATCGACAACTCTTTAACAATACTTTTCTCACAATTAAAACACTGGATGCTCGTACTTCTGGCATCAACTTCTTGAGGATGCTTGCCGCGTTTTACCCCTACTGCTTGCACTAGGTTCAAGTCGGTACGACATAACCAGTCTAATCTCTTCCCTAGAGCATAATTCCAGTGACGACGCAACAATTCTCCCCAGTGGTTCAAAGGTCGCCCCCTGTAGGAGTGTGCTGCAATCGGCACTGATGCGTTAGTAGTATTATACTACTATCCTATTTAATGCCATGAGCTATAACAAAGGCTATAGATGTCTATACTCCCTTACTATTGATTTAGTCCTTGTCACAAAGTACCGCAAAAAGATAATTGACAAGGGGATCCTGCAAAGATTGCAAGAAATCGTTGCTAATACCTGTGAACCTGGTTGACTGACAAAAGTTGTACGCCCTCACCACCAACCGAGCAGTCTAGGGGAAGTACCTCACAGTTTAGATGGGTGGTGTAACAGGATGGCTGGATTCTATAACCTTTTCAATTATTTTGATTCCCAATCCATGGTTTAGGTTAATCTGGAGAAGGAAAAGTAGGCGCAGGCAGTTGCGGGCTAAGGGATTCCCTAAGCCTGAGGAAAGTCCGGGCTCCCGAAAGACTGAACTTGCTGGGTAACGCCCAGTGCGGGTGACCGTGAGGAAAGTGCCACAGAAAAATACCGCCTTTTCATTGGTAAAATTGGTTTTTAACCCACGTTATAATTCAATAAAACTAATGGCAGGGTAAGGGTGCAAAGGTGCGGTAAAAGCGCACCAGCAACATCGAGAGGTGTTGGCTCGGTAAACCCCGGTTGGGTGCAAGGTAGAAGGAATTAGGGTTAGTCTTTTTCCCATTCCGGTTTAGGAGTGATTATCCTAAACAGCACCGCTAGAGGCAGTTGGAAACAATTGTCCCAGACAGATAACTGCCCATTGATGATCCTATGGGATAGCCATGAACAGAACCCGGCTTATGTCCTACTTTTCCACCTTCCTAGCTGGTGCTGGGACGAAGCAATACAACTGGTGTTTGCTCATTGGCGTTTCCAGCCGGATTTGAAATGAGGCATTGCTTCAAGAAGCCATGACTAACACCCTGACTGGCAGCTAGAATTTTGACAGCTTTTAGGTCATTTACATCAACAATAGCCGCCGGCAGCCCGGTTTCCCGTTGAATTTCATCCACTACTTTCTGAGAGTTTTCAGGTCCAAGAACAATAAACTGATCATAGGGGGGTAGGGTTCCCGTTACATCGTCAATCAACCGTGCCTGCTCCCCAGCCAGTTGATAAAACATGCCATGATACCCAAATCCACGGGCAATGACGCCACCGATGAACGCAAGCACCACTCGCCAGGAACCCACAATATCCACCAAACTCTGAAGTCCACAAGCAGTTGCCAAACTGGATGTAGGCAGAAAATAATAACAAAGTCGTTTGGCAACCCAGCCAGGTTTGAGGGTGGTGGGATGATGCCAACGTCCTTGCATGATAGCAATTGGACTTTCCCCAATCGTCACCACATCACCAGGTTGGGCATGGGGTAGTACATACCGACGCACCACTTCAACCGGTGAATCAAGGGGGGATAACAGATGGGTTTTTATGGGTAAAACCTTCCCTGCCGATGTCATCCGCCAGTTCTGAGAAATTGGCAATGGGGGAAATTGCATCGGAATGACAATATCTTTTCGTTTAGGGATGCGACCTTCAGGACCATAGGTTATGTAGGTTAGTTGTAGCCAGCAGGCTTTTAATGTTTGTAAGTCGGATCCATTAATATCAATGGTTACTCTGATTTGAGTCGATTTACCAACTTTAATAATATAAGCAAACCAATAACCGTCTGCCCTAGCTGGTTCATCAGGATGACAAGGGGTAACAGTAACACTGGTCTTTATTCCTTCTAAACTGCCATCTGCCAAGAGTTGAATCGCTGCAGTTACCTCTGGCACCATGATTTCCAATTTCCGTGTCAGGTTGTACAGGTCAAGTTGTCCAGTGAAACGATGGTGATTTGGTGTATCGATTTCGTGGCTCCAGACACCTTGGTTGACCGATAGATTATTTCCCTGTCGGCGTCCATAGTGCCATTCTATACCCCCAAGGATGATACCAATTCCAATGACCGATGCAGAAATTCCCATTCCTAAGAGATCCATCACTATTTTTATTTCTCCTAAACGAATTCAGTCAATTGATCGATGCCTCAACTATAAAAGCATACTTAAAGGTTATTCTGTCACTGAATATAGATGGCATGTAGTTTACTTCACAGGGCAACCGCACATATTTCTTAACAAACCAGTAAACATTTGGCAGCAATCGACAACAATTAAGCAATGACTATATTAAAAGCCTCAAGGGTTATCTTAAGATCAGTGCTATTCCAACTAGCCTTCAGTCTTTTTGCCTTAACCCCAACTGTTGTTTTTTTATCCTTTGACAATAAATTTGAGCCAATATGACGAATCACTGCTAGATTCTCAACACCATAGCCTCGATAACATTGAGAATTGTCTTCATTAAAGCCAACATCAAGAACCCAATGCAGTTGATTTTCAATACTCCAATGATTTCTCACAGATTCGGCAAACTTGTGAACATTATTCTCAAGATTAAGTAGATAGTAGGGATATTCAGTGGAAGTAGTTCTATTGATAGTACGTTTTGATCCACCATGCCAATCCTGTTGAGTGAGTCTGAGCAAGCGGATTTAGAGTAACTGACGTTCCAGTACCTCACAACAGGTCGCGATGGGGGCGAAAATCATCCTGAGAGCATCAGCAAGACATGGAAATTTCATGCGCCTTGGGAATTGCCAAATGCACCACTCGGCTATGGCGAAACCGCTGGCTAGCACTTCGCCATGTCAAGATGTCAGTCTAGGAGAAGTTAGAGGATGAAGCCCGCTACCTTCACCATTGAGCAACTTACTTGCTTGTATGCCCTCGCCTGCGACCCACCAGAGAAGTATAGTTGCCCCATCAGTCAATAGCGCAAAAGGTTGTCGAGAGCATCAGTCCCCGTCATGGGGGCAGACTCCTCTCCGAAGCCGACTTAAAACTTCACCAGAGTGGTTACACCCCCCAACCCAGAGTTCAAAACCAAGGTGGAAGCCATCTGCCGAGAGAGCCGAATGGGGAGAAATGACCTTTAGTATAGATGAAATGACAAAAATTGAAGTCTTGGAGCGCCAGATGCCGGATATATAGACTTTTTGCTGGGACTGCTGGAGCGATCGCGTCCAGGATATTTCATAGACGTTATCAACCCATAGCACTCTTTTTTGATCGTGGATTGAACCTAGACTCTACCTTAAAGTTAGGGATTTGCCCCAATTCCGCTTCATTAAGGCAATATTGTTCACAAACAAGGCTTAATCTTGACTTTCCTTGAATAATAGGGTTGACTGAGTGGGTTAAGTCTCCTTGAAAAAAGAGGAGGCTATTTTTCTGGGGTTTGATTTTTCCCACTTGTCGTTTTTGTATCATTAAAATCAGTTCTCCACCGAGCAGATCATCTGGAACATCAATGTAAAGAACACTAACCATTAAAGGAGGATTTACCGTTTTACAATAGGAACGGAGTGATCGATCAATATGTGGATTGACTTGAGACCCTGTTTCTAACCAAAGCGGATTAAGGTAAAACGCATTACAATCTGATAAAATTGCACGGCGTAGGTACGGTTCAAAGTAAGGAAAGTCCTTATATACGGTCACCAGTTGCGTCCGATGGAAAACCAGGGAAAACCCCTTAGTTTGAATGAAGTCTCGATTAAGATTGTTGACTGTAAAATAGGGGCAGCCCAAAACCTGCCCCTTCAATTCATGGATATAATCGGGGGCAAAACAGTGGAAATATTGGTGAAAATAACCCAATTTTCTTAATTCACTTTTTTCAATGGGTGGACATCCACAAAAACATATCACACAACTCCTTTGGGGTAGGAATCACCGAGTACATCCCAGTTTTGCAAATTTGCCCTCATTCCCCAACCCCTTGGACTAAGTTTGGGATAGGGATGTAGGGTGGGGGTGGCGAAGGTGAGATGCACCCGAATCACCTTCCAATCCTCTCCAATTCCTATGCAACCAATATACCCACGGCTCCATTCTGGTGAGTTACGGGTAGGGATGGCGGTGGACAAAGTCCTTGACCTTAAGTCTTAGGACATTGAAACCCATTCCACTTCCTCCTAACCCGCTAACCAATGAGACTATAGCTAAAGTGGGGGTAAACCAGTCTCCATATCGTACATAAGGAGTGAATGATTGTCGTCGATAAAGATTCACCACATTTAGGCTATACTCATTGGGTTGGGATAACCATCGAGTATGTCCATAGGGATCCACTAACCCCGAATATCCTGTATTGGTTGCCCGGACAACCCAACGATCCGTTTCTACTGCCCTTAATACGTCTTGGGCATGGTGTTGAGCCATCATGACCCTATTATAGGGGTCATTATTAGATGCAGTCACAATAAATTCCCCCCCCGCTGCAGTTTGTCTTCGGAAAATTTCACTAAAAGCAGAATCGTAACAAATTCCAACAACAACCGGACCAAATGGAGAATTAACTCGTTGATCCATGGTGCCAGGCTGCAAACTATTCCTGAGGGGTGATAGTCGTCCAAAAAACTGACTGAGGATTGGTTCTAGGGGAAGATATTCTCCTAATGGAACTAATTTAATTTTTTCATAGTGGCTCAGGATCGAACCATCCCGATTGATGGTTATTAAATCCTGGGTCAGCTTTCCATGGCGTAACCCTTGAGCCCCTAGCCATATGGGTACCCCCTTTGCCTGGATGGAATGATAAAGGGGATTGGTACTCCAACTACGGGCAATCCAAGGGAATGGGAAAGCGCCCTCCGGCGTGACAACTGCGTCAACTCCTTGCTCGGCGAGCTTTTCATAACCACCGGTATAGGCTTGTAAAGCCTGTTGAATACCAGGTGGAGAAAGTTTTATCCGGGTGGGAATATTTCCTTGAATAATTCCAATCCGTAGGGCAGAATCGGGGATTTCCCCAGAGGGGCGACCATATAAGTACCAACCCATTCCATAACAGGCAATTAATAAAGCCAGTGCCGCCCCAAACCCCATCGGAAATTGACGACTAAATAAGGCAGTATGGGGTGTTTTCTTCCATTGAATGATTCCCATGGATAATAAGCCATTAACCGCTGCGATCGCCCCCGTAATCAAACTAGGACCCGATAATTGCCCTAACTGTAAAATTAGTAGATTATATGGACTTTGGGTAAAGGAAAGGGAAGTCCAGCTAAGGGGGCTAAGACTCCACAACCACTCCAAGCTACACCACAAAGCCGTTCCAACAAGAATAGCCCACCAGGAGAAATAATTAGAGTCAGAGTTGAGGGTTATTTTCCGGATCCACCCCATGGTGATGACCCACAGTGCAACCATGGTTGCCCCCCACAGGGTAATAAACACCCAACAGAATGCCACAATAACCACACTAGACAACCATGGAATTCCCATCCAGGTTAGGGGGTGTAAATCTCGAATCCAAGATAGGGTTAGACCATGATAACCGAGACCCCACCATAATCCATCCCCTATGGATGGGGATTTACCGTCTAAAATGATTAGCCACAATGGCACCATCGCAACCCAGGCTAACATCCAACCATGGAATGGAGCTGGTGTGAATCCCATCACCAACCCACCAAATAAAAGTAATAGCCCCCGGGGGCTATGGGGAAATGGAGATTGCCGCATGAATCATTGAACCCAAATGGAATTACAAAGGACGGTATAAAGAGATCGAGCCCATTCAAACCTACTGAAAGTATCCCCATCGAGTACATCCCAGTTTTGCAAATTTGCCCTCATCCCCAAACCCCTTCTCCCATTTTGGGCGAAGGGGAGCCGGATTTAGACTGAGGACTGGGAAGGTGAGATGCACCCATCCTTATTGGGGCAAAATGTGAAAAGCTGAAGCATTGCTTTATTAAACCAACCCATCTTTAGCAGCCATTGAAATCATTAAATCTATCACTCGACTGGAATAACCCCATTCGTTATCGTACCAAGCAACCACCTTAAAGAAATTAGGATTGAGTTGAATGCCTGCCCCGGCATCAAAAATACTGGAATGGGAATCACCTTGGAAGTCAGTGGATACCACTTCATCATCGGTATAACCAAGGATCCCCTTGAGGGCTCCATCTGCCGCTGCTTTCATGGCAGCACAGATTTCCCCATAACTGGTGGATTGGATCGTCTTAAAGGTTAAATCAACCACTGAAACATCTGGAGTGGGAACCCGAAAAGCCATTCCCGTCAATTTACCCTTTAATTCAGGCAATACCAACGCCACTGCCTTCGCTGCACCAGTAGAGGACGGAATAATATTTTGGACAGCACCCCGTCCCCCCCGCCAGTCTTTTTTACTAGGTCCATCAACGGTAGGTTGGGTAGCCGTCATGGCATGGACAGTCGTCATTAAACCTTCAGCGAAACCAAAGTGATCATGGATAACTTTAGCAATGGGAGCTAGGCAATTGGTTGTACAACTGGCATTGGACACCACCACATCTTTGCTGGGGTCAAAGGTATGGTGATTGACTCCCACTAACAAGGTGGGTACCCGTTCCGGCTCTTTGGTAGGAGCAGAAATAACAACCCGCTTTGCACCAGCGTTAAGGTGGTTGGCAGCCCCGTCATAGGTGGTAAATAGCCCAGTTGATTCAACCACATAATCAGCACCTACCTGAGACCAAGGAAGTTCCCATGGATTTCGGATAGCTGTACATGGAATAAAGTGATCATCAATGACTATCCCATCAGATTTTGCTGTTACCGTTCCAGGAAACCATCCATGGGTAGAGTCATGTTTGAACAAGTAAGCCAAGTTATCTGGAGGGACTAAGTCATTAATGCCTACAAACTCCAAGTCAGGATGGTTGATCCCGGCTCGTAAAACCAACCGCCCGATCCGACCAAATCCATTAATGGCAACTTTTAACATAATTTGAAGTGAATCCTTTAGAACAACATTGACGATTCCCTACTAATTACCCCGCGGTGTAGGGGGAAATTCTCGGTTCCTGGCACGGTCTCTACCGGGTTTAACCGGATGAATCGTTCCATTGAGATTAAGATACAATACCCTTAGAATTAAATTATGGTAGTTTATGTACTTCAGGGAGAGCGAAAGTCCCCATGGCAACAAACGAATGTTGATCCAACGGGTGACGGTTCCAAACAACAATAGTCCTAACCAAGTAAGGATATGCCGTGCTAAAGGGGGCACATCCTTATCCAAAAGTCATTACCTCCTTGGTACTACCCAAGAAACAACTAAAGAATCAATTGATTGGTAACATCTCCATTAGATGAAGTACCCTATAGTTGCCAATACTTTATTTTAATTAACCGATGGAAAACCATGTTTGACGCACTGTCTGAACGGCTGGAAGCAGCTTGGAAAACGTTACGCGGACAAGATAAGATCTCTGAATCCAATATTCAAGTAGCCTTGCGGGAAGTTCGTCGGGCGCTGTTAGAAGCTGATGTAAATCTCCAAGTTGCTAAACAATTTATAGATGAAGTTGGTCAGAAGGCTCAAGGGGCATCAGTTATTTCAGGGGTGCGTCCTGACCAACAGTTTATAAAAATTGTTTATGACGAATTAGTACAGTTAATGGGGAGTACTTATACCCCCTTGGCAGATGCTACCCCCTTAACTATTATCCTCATGGCAGGTTTACAGGGTACCGGCAAAACCACCGCAGCCGCCAAACTGGCGTTACATCTTCGGAAGGAGAAGCGATCGCCCCTCTTAGTTGCCACCGATGTGTACCGACCAGCCGCCATTGATCAATTAATGACATTGGGCAAACAAATTGATGTCCCCGTTTTTGCCCTTGGTACTGATGTCAACCCGGTTGAAATTGCTCGTCAAGGGGTGGAATATGGTAAATCCAATGGGATTAATACTGTCATCATTGATACTGCTGGACGGTTACAGATTGATGCTGGCATGATGGATGAATTGGCTCAGATAAAAGCCACGGTGCATCCCCATGAAGTGTTACTTGTGGTGGATGCCATGACGGGGCAGGAAGCCGCCAATCTTACCCAGACATTCCATGAAAAAATTGGCATTACTGGGGCGATTCTAACCAAAATGGACGGAGATAGCCGGGGCGGGGCGGCTCTTTCAGTGCGTCAGGTTTCTGGACAGCCAATTAAATTTATAGGGGTAGGGGAAAAAGTCGAGGCGTTACAACCGTTTTACCCTGACCGGATGGCATCCCGGATTTTAGGCATGGGGGATGTGCTTACCTTAGTGGAACGGGCGCAGGAAGCAGTTGACTTTGAGGACGCGGAAAAACTACAACGGAAAATTTTGGAAGCCACCTTTGACTTTGAAGATTTTCTTAAACAGTCCAGATTCATGAAAAATATTGGTTCCCTGGGGGGGGTGATGAAACTCATCCCCGGGATGAATAAGTTAACCGATTCCCAACTGCAAACTGGAGAACTAAAATTAAAGCGAACGGAAGCAATGATCAACTCCATGACCAGGGAAGAGCGGAAAAAGCCAGATTTGCTTGCCAGTTCTCCCAGTCGTCGTCGTCGAATTGCAAAGGGTTCCGGTCACACAGAAAAGGATGTGAGTTCCCTGATCAGTGATTTCCAGAAAATGCGAACAGTAATGCAACAAATGAGCTTAGGACAATTTCCAGGGATGGGATCCTCCCCCTTGGGTCAGGGAACCCAGCCGGGCTGGCGGGGACAACCGAGTCAGATGGCTAGAAAAAAGAAAAAAGAAAAAAAGAAAAAAGGATTTGGAGACCTTTAACTCATTCGTTTAGACGGCAGTAGGTTTCCGGTTCTTTTCCCTCCTAACCCTGGGAAGCATAGTTTTCTACCCATTGAAAATCTACATAAATGTGTGAAACAAGTTGCTGAGTCACCACAACTGAATAGCATCTATCTATTCATTATTAGACAATCTCCTACCTGACAAAACAGTTCCAATTGCCATGATTTTATACCCGGATCAACGTACTAAACTGGATACAACTGAAGATACCCTTTTCTATGCTGTCCCTCGGTTTGTGACCCATGTTGACGATTCATTCATTCATCAACTCACAAATTTATATCGACAAGTCCTCCAGACCCAAACTAAAGTTCTTGACCTGATGAGTAGCTGGGTTTCCCACTTACCCAGTGAAATGACCTTTGCCCATGTGGAAGGTCACGGGATGAATCAGGAGGAACTGAGCAAAAATCTTCGCTTGGATCACTTTTTTGTCCAAGATCTCAATATAAATCCTCATATCCCCTTGCCCGATCAAACCTTTGATGCCATTATCAATTGTGTTTCAGTGCAATATCTCCAATATCCAGATGCCATTTTTCATGAAATTTATCGGATATTAAAACCAGGGGGGGTGGTAGTCATCAGCTTCTCAAACCGGATGTTTTATCAAAAAGCAATTCAAATCTGGCGAGAGAGTACGGAACCCCAGCGGTTAGCCTTAGTTCAATCCTATTTCAAATCAGTTCCTGGGTTTACCAGTCCTAACGTGGTTGCAAATGTCTCCCCCACCTCAGGGATAAGGCAGTGGTTAGGGATGGGGGGTGGTGATCCTTTTTATGCCATCATTGCCCATCGAAAAGAATAAAAGGGAATCACAATTCGGTTAAACTTATTTTTTAAGTATCATACTCCATGACTCCATTACCAATCCGTGTTTGCATCGCCTTGGGAACCCGTCCAGAAGCGATAAAACTAGCCCCAGTGATTAGTACTTTTCAACAGGCTAAATGGTGTGAAACACAAGTTGTATTAACGGGGCAACATCGAGAGATGGTCGATCAGGTTATGAACCTGTTTCACTTAAAGGCAGACCACGACCTAGCGATTATGCAAAGTCAACAATCTCTAACAGATATTACTTGTCGTAGTTTGCATGGTTTAGAAACGTTCTTTCAGTCATTACAACCTCACATGGTTTTAGTTCAGGGAGATACCACTACAGCATTTGCCGCTGCCTTGGCTGCTTTTTACCAAAAAATCCCCGTTGGACACGTTGAAGCAGGGCTGAGGACAGATGCGTTATTTGATCCTTATCCTGAAGAAGCAAATCGTCGGTTGATTTCCCAGATTGCACAGTTACACTTTGCTCCAACGAGCCAGGCAGTTGACAACTTAAACCGTTCTGGAGTGACGGGTAAAATTTTCCATACTGGAAATACGGTAATCGATGCCTTATTAACGGTAGCTGCCCGACAACCCAAATGCCAAATTCCTGGATTGGATTGGCAAGCCCATCGGGTTTTATTAGCCACGGTTCATCGTCGGGAAAACTGGGGGGAACCATTAACCCAGATTGGAGAAGGGTTTTTAAAAATTCTAAATCATTTTCCAGATACAGCGTTGCTTTTACCTTTACATCGTAACCCAACGGTTCGGGAACCCTTGCGTTCCATACTGGGTGACCACCCCCGTGCTTTTTTAATTGAGCCTCTAGATTATGGTGAACTAGTGGGAGCAATGCAACGATGCTACCTACTATTAACAGATTCTGGGGGGCTACAGGAAGAAGCACCCAGTCTGGGTAAACCCGTTTTAGTTTTGAGACAAACTACCGAAAGACCCGAGGCAGTGGCAGCCGGTACCGCCAAATTGATTGGCACCCGCAGTGACTCTATCTTCACTTACACCGCTCAGTTACTCAATAACCATCAGTCCTATAATGGGATGGCATTGGCTGTGAATCCATTTGGAGATGGCAATGCAGCCATCCAAATTAGTAATGCTGTCCGGGCTTTCTTTGAATCCCCTCGGTGATCAGTGGGAAGATGGTGGATTTAATTTAGCTAAGGCATCTTCCACCGATGGTTGTAACGATAAAAATTGATCTAAACGAACTAATTTGACGGTTTGAGTTACCCGTGGATTGGAGACAATTTGAAAAATACCATCGGCTGAATGGGATTTTTTTGCAGACTGAACCAATGCTCCAAGTCCAGAGCTATCCACAAAATCAATGTGAGAAAGATCTAAGATGATATTTTTCGGTCCTTCATCAATACACTTGGCTAAAACTTTCCGAAAGGCAAGTTCGGAAAAAGCATCTAATAAACCAGTGAGGCGGAATATTTGACAATTATCCCTAACTTCCCGTGTGCCTCGTAAACTTACAGTTAGGGCGAGTGTTTCAGCGATAGAGTCCTCCAGTAGATACACAAAATACTTTAAAAGCAGCTTATCATTATCCAGCCACAGAAACATTAATACCCCGAGTAGGGAGTCCTGTTGTCATCCATTCAAGTTGATTGTTTTTTGGTTTTAGAAACATTCCCAGTAGATTTGGAACGGCTCTTTTTGGTAGCTTCACTGGAACGTTGGCGCACTGTGGTCTTTTGAGTTGACCTTTCACCCTTCTGAACCGTTTTAGAAGTTGATTGAGAAGGAGTTGATTGGGGCGATCGCTTCTGTTTTTGAGTGGTTGCCTTGGCCGCAATTAAATTGAGGGCAGTTGCCAAGGTAATTGATTCAACGCTCTCTCCATCTGGAATAGAAGCATTCACCTTGCCATATTTCAGGTAAGGTCCATACCGTCCGTCGTAAATATGAACGGGTTGCCCATCTTCTGGATGTAGCCCCAGCTCCCTCAACGGTTGGGTGGATGTCCCACGAACACCCCGTCCCCACTTTGGGTCAGCCAAAAGTTGCACTGCTCGTTCAAGGGTGATGGACAGCACATCATCTTCCCCCTTTAACGAACGAAACTCAGGTTTATCCCCAGACTCCAGAGCATGGGACAAGTAGGGACCATACCGTCCCAGCCTGGCATGAATTTGCCCCCCAGTATCTGGATGCAGCCCTAAAAAACGGGGTAAGGATAGCAACCCTACCCCCTTATCCAAGGTAAGGGATTGGGCATCAATATTTTTGGGTAGAGAGGCTCGTTTAGGTTTAGGGTTTTCAGGGGATAAATCACCCAACTGGACATAAGGACCATAGGCACCGGTGAGGAGGTAAACAGGTTCACCGGTTTCTGGATGGAGTCCTAATTTGTCTGGGCTTTCTGTTTTCTGTCGTAACAGATTTTGTACTTGTTCTTCATTCAACTCTGCCGGAGGTAAGGTGTCAGGGATGGAAGCCGTCACCACACCTTTGTCAGTATCGACCTTTACATAGGGACCAAATTTTCCAATTTGCACCTTAGCAGCTAAATCATCCAATTCCACGGTACGGGCGGCAATTAAATCAATTTGGCTTTCCCTTTGTTTTACCTGGTTATCCAGCCCTTGCTCACCCAAATAAAAATCCTTCAGGTAGGGTAACCACTGAGCCTCCCCCACCGAAATTTCATCCAAGGTTTGTTCCATCCGTGCCGTAAAGCCCAAATCCACCAAGTCTGGAAAGTAGTTTTCCAATAGGGAAATCACCGCAAATGCTGTAAAAGTAGGAATCAAGGATTGATTCATCATTTTTACATAGCCACGGTCAATAATGGTGCCGATAATTGAGGCGTAGGTGCTTGGACGACCTACCCCTTCACTCTCTAAAGTCTTAACTAGAGTGGCTTCAGTAAACCGTGCCGGCGGTTGGGTTTCATGTCCAATTGTTATTAATTCCTTACACCTAGGGGTATCCCCTACTTGTAAATGGGGAAGGTTTATGGCTTGGTCTTCAATGGCTGCATCCGGATCATCGGAACCCTCCACATAGGCACGGAAAAAACCCGGAAAATCGATGCGTTTACCCGTTGCCCTAAAGACGGTATCAGCGACTGTAATATGGACTGTAATATGGGTTAGACGAGCATCAGCCATCTGGGTAGCCATAGTTCGCTTCCAAATTAAGTCATATAGCCCCAACTCACGACCACTTAATCCAGTTTGTTGGGGAGTACGAAAAGTATCACCAGCGGGACGGATTGCTTCGTGAGCCTCTTGGGCGTTCTTACTCTTGGTGGTGTATTGACGGGGCTGGGGACTGAGGTAATCAACCCCATACAACTGGCTGACACAACTACGGGCGCAGGCGATCGCCTGTTCAGACAAGTGGACTGAATCTGTGCGCATGTAGGTAATATACCCTTGTTCATACAGACTTTGAGCAGTCCGCATGGTGTCCCGTGCCGACAAGCGCATTTTTCGATTTGCTTCCTGTTGTAGGGTAGACGTGGTAAACGGGGGAGATGGTTTACGAATGGAGGCACGCTCATCCAAATCATCCACCCGCCAAGGTTCATGGAGGAGTCGTTGTTGTAAATCAAACCCATCGGTCTCACTCAGAAGTACTACCCGCCGACCAGGGGTGATCTGACCCGTTCCTTCATCAAAATCAGACCCTGAAGCTACTTTTACCCCTCCAATACTTATTAGCCGAGCATCAAAAGAAGCCAAATTATTCTCAACGCTTGCGGTTTCCAGTGTTGCCTTTAAGTCCCAGTAAGTCCCCTTACGGAAGGCACGACGTTGTCGTTCTCGATTTACTAAAACACGCACTGCTACTGATTGTACCCTACCTGCCGATAACCCATAGGCAATTTTTTTCCAGAGTAAGGGAGATAGGGTATACCCTACTAAGCGATCCAAAATACGCCGGGTTTCTTGGGCACGAACCAACTGCTCATCCACTGTCCGACAATTTTGGATGGCTTGTTGAATAGCGGATTCAGTAATTTCATGGAAAACCATTCGCTTGGTGGGTACCTTTGGCTTCAGTACCTGTAAAAGATGCCAGCTAATACTCTCCCCCTCCCGGTCTTCGTCAGTTGCTAACACCAATTCATCCGCTTCTTTTAACGCATCTTTTAATGCTTTTACTACCTTTACCTTATCCTTAGGGACTAAATAAATGGGTTCAAAGTTGGAATCAACCTTTACCCCCAATTCCCGTACCCTCTTATCTTTAACCGTATCTGGCACTTCGCTGGTGGATTGAGGTAGGTCCCGGACATGACCCATGGATGCCTCAACCCGATAACCCTGGGGTAGGTAATTGCGGATAGTTTTTGCTTTAGTGGGAGATTCAACAATGACTAGGGTTGTCATGGGGTGTTTGAAAATAATGAAGTTGGGAAGTTTGTTAGAAAATTATACAAAATAAATTAAACGATCAAAGTCTTTTCTTTAGCGTAACAAAAATACAAATCTCAATAGTTACCCGTCTCCTTAATCTAAGTGCCGCTAATACCAATTCCGTAGGCAGATGATGCCTGAATGAACCCAGTGGAGATGGGTAACCAACCCAGTGGTATGATAAATCAATGGGTGACGGTCCATGGGGGAAACTTCACTGGTACGAGGACTCAACGATGGAATCCCCTTTAATACAACTATAAATTCAGATGAATGAAGATTTTGAAGATTCTCCTAGGTTTATCATTCCTGATACGGGGGATTGGCGTTACCGCTTAAATGAATACACCCGTCTCAATCAGAGGGAACTGGCTGCCCTTGCCTGGGGTTTATGGGTGGATCAGGGGGATGATGGTGTGATCATAGGGGTTGATCTGCACCCAGCCCCCCATTTTTTTTCATGCTCAAGGGAGGCGATCCGCACCCTGAATAACCAAGTTGAGCATCAGCTACAGTCTGCTTTAGCGGTGGTGGAGTCCCATAATCCGTCGCTGGAAGTGTTGGTATTAGGAATCAATCAGGGGAGTGATTACCAATTCCAATTCATCCAGTTCCAACCGGATCCAACCCCTCCCCTGTGTTTTGAACAACTGACTGAACCCCTGTCTAATCTAATTTCCCAATTAGAGGCAGGGTTAGCTCAACACTTGGTTAATGTGACTTCAACCTGATGAGGTTCTGGTTGCCCAATAACCACTTCAAC
>CAIUCS010000199.1 GCA_903897715.1 uncultured Synechococcales cyanobacterium | reverse complement strand
TAGGAAAACTAACTGATTAAATCGGTTCATTAGCATTTTGGTAAACACTCCTCACAGTAAAATTTCGGTAGGTACTAATGGGAATTCCCCAACTGGATTGAATCATTTTGTTGAGTAACCCTGGAGATGGGACAGTTCCATCGGCAAATGTATATGCCCCAAACCCGGGGTCTCGATATTTAACCCGACCGTTAATTCCCACCAATAACCCTTGGGCACTGAAAATGGGTCCACCACTCATGCCAATTTCCACTTGGTTAGTATATCCGATCTGATACCCTTGGAGTAAGGGCTTAGATAATATTAATGATACCTGTCCAGTGGTGAATAGGAACCCCTCAACTCCTGAAGATAAACTAGGTTTTAGGTTGTCCCGACGGTAAAGGGGGAAGCCACCGGCATAGACCACCGTTTTTTCCTCCAAAGGTTCATCACTGATGGTTGCCACCCCATAGGAGAATGGGCTGGCAAATTGAGCAATTGCCAAATCAATATTACCCAATTGTTTGGGAGAGCCTATTAACGGGTGTCGTCGTCCATCTACAGTAAGGATGACCCAACTTGGACTAAAATCAAATACATGCCAGTTGGTTAGGATGGTATATATTTTCCCCCTTCGTTGCACCAACACCCCAGAACCGGCTGAGTTGTTTCCAGTTATTCTAACCGTACTTTGGCGAGCCAGTTGCTTCAACAATGAATCACTAAGAACAGTAGGTTGATGTTTAGGGGGCGGGGGTGAGCTAAATTTTACATCAACCGTTGGCATGGCAAGTAAACTTGTGTGCCTAACCACTAGGTTGATTAATGTAAAACTAAGCCACCATTCTACTGACATTGGTAATCCTAAAGCTCACGGGTTGAACCAGTTCCCGGTTGGGGGGTTTGGGGCTTTACCGGGGTGGTATCAGGTTTGGAGTTTGGTACTAGGTTCCCATCTAAACGATCCTGTACATTGATGTAGGGAATGGCATCACTTTCACGTAGGGATGGAAGTGCCCCAAGACCATCCCGCCATGTCAATAGGTTATTTAAAGTTCTTACTGCATCCTGACCAGGTTTCAGGGTAAAGATAAGTCCCTGACACCGTCCATTTACCTCACTAGCGGTACAGACCACTGGTTGACGATTGATCACACCAACCGTAATAAATTTGAGTTGCTGTTTTACGCGAAAATTTTCCAGTCGCCCACTGACTTCTCGACAACGGGTTAAGGAGTCATAGCCGGCAGATGCAAAGGTGTTAGACACCCAGCGAATCC
Organism: uncultured Synechococcales cyanobacterium; assembly: GCA_903897715.1. GTDB lineage: Bacteria > Cyanobacteriota > Cyanobacteriia > CAIUCS01 > CAIUCS01 > CAIUCS01. Next base: position 682 of record CAIUCS010000199.1, on the reverse strand, counting down.
ATGGTTCCTGCCCCCCTTGTCGATTCTGATAGACGGTCACTGGACCATTGCTGGTAACAGCACAAAAGAAACCGGGCTGATTGCTGGTGGTTTGAGCCCAACTAGGGAGGTTTAGGGTTGCATAGAATCCTGTGAATGCGGCAGCCAAGGAACATGAAGCCAATGACAATTGACCAATTGATTTAAGTAATGAGGTTTTCATGGATGGATTACTCCTGAGTAATAAAAAAACATAGACTTCACCCTGAATTTCTCATTAGCGTAGATGGAATTATATATTTAGACGAAATGAAACAATGTAGGTTCCAATTAAGTTCCAACAATAATTTTGGCAAAAATTCCACTCCCTAAAAGGTGGGGGGGCGATCGCCCAAGGAACAATCCCATCCTTCCCCAGCCCTTTATCCCATAGAATACAATGAATGTATCAAAAATGTGCCAAGCTGAAACTTATTTCCAACCCGATCGCCCACCATGAACCAGTCTACAAACTATGTTATGTCCAAATAACGCATCGCCGACCACGGAGAGGTTTTCACCCCGCCAATTCAAATTTGAATTGGCGCCACCTTAGAAACCCGTTGGGCGAAACCGAAAGTCCGTCTTCCCATAGCATGGATCGAGATCATGCTCCCCCTGCACTGCCGAAGTATCATGATGCAGCTAATAGGGTGAATGCCCG
>CAIUCS010000198.1 GCA_903897715.1 uncultured Synechococcales cyanobacterium | reverse complement strand
TGTGCAGGCTGAAGTTATGGGTTTCGTCCCGAATCATGGCATAATCAGAAGCATTAAGTTTTTCCAGCGTAATTGAGCGATTACAGCAGCGTAAAATTGCCCACATGACTAAATTCGTATAGGTGGCTAGAGGATTGAAATTGAACTGATTATACCAGGCAAATTCTGGTTCCATTCCTTGAAGGTTATGGCTAGAGAAGCAGAAATAACCTCCTGATTTCCCTACCCGGCTAATTTCTTGCCAAACTCGCGATCGCTCCGAGTGTGAAATATAGTCAATTCCATTAAAGCTGAAAAGAATAAAATCAAAATAATCATCCTTTAATTGACTTAGATGTCTCGCATCACCTACTTCAAAGAAAAAGTTCCCAGAAACGCCAGCAAATCTTTTTTTACATGCAGTAATCATCTCAGGAGAATAATCAATTCCGACATACTCCCTAACTAGGGGGGCAAAGTAGTGGGTTGTGCGTCCCCCCCCTACACCCAAGTCGAGCATTTTCATCATCGATAATTGTCCCTGCAACAGAGATAAAACCGTCTCTTCTGCAGGTTGAAGTGCCCTCAACTGTGTATAATAATCTACAATGCGGCGGGCTGTATAAGTTTTATGGTTAATATCTTTGGGCATTCCCTGATAAAAATAGCCTTACCTTTGTGAAAATACCATAACTGACAACCTACCCATCTCTTTTGGGAAGAAATTGTTAAAATACTTGAGATTGGCAAAAAGTCTACTATTTCAACTTTCAAAAATCTACTTCCCGCCTCCCTTCGTTCCACCCCCTATCTTCTCCCCATAGGAGTCGGGAGGGCTGTTTCTTGGTTTGGGATGATTAAAGAATAGAACTTTTGAACTCATCTTAAACTTAAAAAAGTTATAAAAAGGTTATGCTAATAGTGAAATCAAATCCTCCTCAAATCTGTATCCTTGGGCTGGGCTATATTGGTTTACCCACCGCTGCACTCCTATCTCACCATGGTTATTATGTTAATGGAGTAGACATTAACCTTGAAGTCATCACAACAATTAACCAGGGTAAAATCCATATTGTTGAACCGGATTTAGAACTGTTAGTCCAACAAGCAATTCACAACCAAAGGCTTACAGCAAGCTGCTTTCCTAGTCCCGCAGATATTTTCATCATTTGTGTGCCCACTCCATTCCACGAAAATAGTGGGAATATTCCCCAACCTAACATTGACTACGTCTTGTCAGCGGCAGAGTCCATTATTCCAGTCTTAAAACCTGGAAACCTAGTTATTTTAGAGTCTACATCCCCTGTTGGCACTACAGAAAAGATAGCAGAACTATTTAAGTTATCTGGACGAAGTACTGACCAAATCCATCTAGCTTATTGCCCGGAACGGGTACTACCTGGAAACATACTACAGGAACTGATTCATAATGACCGAGTAATAGGGGGACTGTCACCAGAGGCAACAACCTTAGCAAAAAAGTTTTATCAAATCTTTTGTCAAGGACAACTACTTACCACCGATGCCCGTACAGCAGAACTCTGTAAATTGGCTGAAAATACATATCGAGATGTAAACTTAGCCTTCGCCAATCAATTATCAATGCTGTGTCCTAATTTAGGGATTGATGTTCGAGAACTAATTTATTTGGCAAACCACCATCCTCGAGTCAACATCTTACAACCGGGTTGTGGCGTGGGTGGACACTGCATCGCAGTGGATCCATGGTTTATTGCCGCAGCAGACCCACACAACACATCACTCATTCAAACTGCTCGGGAAGTTAACAATAGTAAGCCCCAGTGGGTAGTCACTCAAATCATCACCCTGGTTGAAGAGTTTCAACAAAAATATCAACGCTCACCCACGATTGGTTGTTTTGGGTTAGCCTTTAAACCCAACGTAGATGATCTCAGGGGTTCCCCAGCACTAGAAATAACCACTACTCTTATTCACGCTGGACATACGGTATTAGTAGTTGAGCCAAATTTAAACTTTCACGAACGATTGGAATTAACACCATGGCAATCTGCAATCGTCAATGCTGATATTCTAGTATTCCTTGTTGCCCATAAAGAATTTCTGAATCTGGACATCAATGACAAAAAATATTTAGATTTTTGTGGTGTTACTTCGAGAAAAAATAATGTATTTACCAATTAGATTATTTGAAACCATAAACCTGTGGATAAATACTTTAAAGGATATTCCTATTTTTCAGTTGGTAGATCGATGTTGGTTTATTGTTAGATGTAGAATCTTTCAATATCTTCACACTCAGTTGAAACTCTATTGGATTGGGTGTCATGGATCAGCCCCATCATTACAAGATCGATATCTAAAAGAACTATATGTTTCCAGTTTGGAAAAAGATGAATTAAATCTAAACAATCAATATGTTAGTCTTGAATTTTCCTTTATCGGTAAGTCAGAAATTTTACCTTATCCTATTGTTTGGAATTCCCAAAATTACCCTAGACTTTGGCAGTTTAACTTACACTATTTTGACTGGATTAGAGATGATTTAAACCACCTCTATACTACAGGAGTTTGGTCTGATTTAGGAAAGAATCGATTAGGGCTAATTCATGATTGGATTAATAATAATCCTTTAGGTTCCATGGATGGGTGGCACCCCTACACAATATCTTTGCGTTTAATTAATTGGACTTGGTTAATTAGATCAGTGCCAGAACTACAAATGCCGATTTTAACTGAGTCTATGTGGATACAATTTTGTTACTTAAATCATT
>CAIUCS010000197.1 GCA_903897715.1 uncultured Synechococcales cyanobacterium | reverse complement strand
CTGATGGCTACTGCGTCTACAAAATGTTGATCCACTCGGAGGATCAAATTATCAGCAAGACCTAACATGATCAGAGTTGAGGGTGAAAATACGAGACTGAGACATGATCTTGCTCGATTACATCGCAAAACTGTATGGTATTCACAATCCGAACAAATGTTGAGACATTCAACTTGTTTGTTAATTCACTATCGTAAGTACAAATCGATTCCTTCATTTTCTTGATTCATCTTTTATTTGTGCAATGGCGAAAAATGAAACCACCAGTCCCGCAAATTAAGAACATTGAAATTAATTGGGATTGAATTGGGTCAAAAAAGATTGCTTTTATGGTAAATTAGGTAATTCTGGGATTAATTAAGGACTAATATTACATTTTAGTTAATCTCCAAGAATTGATGGATAGTGTACCCAAGGTAAGGGCAATAGTAATGGTAAAACGAATTAAACTCGTATTGACTCAAGATATCAGCAAATTAGGTAAGAATGGGGATTTAGTAGAAGTTGCTCCAGGCTATGCCCGAAATTTTTTGCTACCCCAAGGGAAGGCGGTTAATGTCACCCCGGGGGTCTTGAAGCAAGTTGAAAGACGCCGAGAAATCCAACGCCAGAAAGCATTAGAAGAGAAGCGTCAAGCCGAAACCCAACGAACTGCCATTGAGGCGATTGGTCGGTTTACCATAGCCAAACAAGAAGGGGAGAATCAGTCTATTTTCGGGACAGTTACGAATGCCGAAGTTGCCGAAGTCTTAAAAGAACAAACTGGATATGAGGTGGATCGCCGTGACATTACCTTGCCAGATATTCATCAATTAGGGCATTACAAAGTTGAAGTTAAATTATATCCAGAGGTGGTTGCCGTTGTTACGGTAGATGTGATTGCTAAGTGACCACTTAAAATGTGATCGTCTTAAAGTTTGATCATTGGGTGGTGGTTCAGTCCGTCCACTCTCTACCCATCTCTCCCAACTTGTCTTTATGAACCAAACCCAGTTTCAATTTAATGCAAAGCTATGGTTGCGGTTCATTGAGACCGCCCAACCCTACTTCTTTCCCCTTGGTTTGGGGACAACTCCAATTTTTTTAGGGTTAATTTTAGCCCTGTTAGTCTTCGTAGTCTGTTTCACTTTTTTCCTAGTGTTAGGGCTTACCTTTGCTGGAGAAGCTCTGTTTCCCGCTTTCTTTAAAAACGGAGCTGAAGGACTGGTGACCCAGGTGGATTGGCTTGCTCGTTCCTGGTTCCCTCTCATTTTTGTAGGGTTACTGTTCATTTGTGGCGGCACCTTTTTCCTGCAGCGGCAAAATCTTCGTCAGCGCTGGAAGCAGTGGGTATTATTGGGGTTGCTGCTTTTTTTACTGTTTGTGGTCAATGGACTAAATGTTATTTTAAGTTTTGTATTTCGGTTCATTGATACTGCCCTGAATCAAAAAAACAGTGAGGTCTTCTGGCAATTTCTATGGGTTTATGGTTTGGTCATTATTGCTGCCATTCCCATCATTGTCGCTTACCGTTATCTCCGCCTTAAAATAGGATTGTTATGGCGAGAATGGCTCACTCAGCATTACTTAAATCGCTACTTTCGCCATCGGTCTTACTATCGGCTAGATTCAAATGCGGTCAACGTAGAATTAGATAACCCAGACCAACGGATTACTCAGGATGTTAAGGCATTTACAACCGTTACCCTTGATTTTCTATTTGATATTTTAGATTCAATCCTTACCCTCCTATCATTTACAGCAATTTTATACAATCTTTCTCAAACCTTGACCTGGGGACTACTAGGGTATGCAATTTTTGGGACAGTTGTTGTCATTTTTATCGGCACTCGGTTGATTCGTATTAATTATGAACAACTGCGTTTAGAAGCAAACTTTCGATATAGTTTGGTGCGGGTACGAGATAACGCTGAATCCATTGCTTTTTATCAGGGAGAAAATTTAGAACGAAACCAGGTTGTAGACCGTCTATCCTATGTTCTCAAAAATTTTGATTTATTGATTATTTGGCAGTCTGTGATCAGTTTGTTCCAGCTTGGCTATAACTATTTCACCAGATTAATTCCCTATCTTGTTGTCGCCCCCCTTTATTTAACCGGAAAATTAGATTTTGGTGCTATTGTTCAATCTAGCGTTGCCTTTAGTCAGGTTTTATCAGCACTCTCACTGGTTACGAATCAGATTCAGGGCATCACCGAATTTGCGGCCAGTATTAACCGACTAGGGGAGTTTTATGAATCTTTGACAGAACCTGCTGTTGATATAAATAAACCATCCTCTGTCATTTCGACGCAGATCAGCCCTATTTTAACCATTAACCATCTTACCCTTCGTCCCCCCCATTCCCCACAAGTTTTAATCCAAGACTTATCTCTTCGGGTCGAAGAAGGTGATCATCTATTGATCATGGGTGCAAGTGGTAGCGGTAAAAGTTCTCTCTTACGGGCGGTCGCTGGTTTATGGATAATGGGACAGGGTGAAATAGACCGTCCGGTTTTAGATGATCTGTTGTTTTTACCCCAGCGTCCTTACATGATTCGGGGAACATTGAAAGAACAATTACTCTATCCTAAACCTGAACAATATGTAGATGAACAATTTCTACAGTCGGTGTTGACATCGGTTAATTTACCAGGACTTGTTCAACGTTTTGGTGGTTTTGATGCTGAGGAAAACTGGGAAAACCTGCTTTCATTGGGGGAGCAACAACGGATTGCCATAGGTAGGGTGCTGGTCAACCGTCCTCGTTATGCTATCTTAGACGAAGCAACGAGTGCTTTAGATATTGGAAATGAAGAAACTCTTTATCACTCTCTTCAACAGTTAGGAACCACCTATATTAGTGTGGGTCACCGTCCCAGTTTAAGTCGTTACCATCGTCAATGCCTGGAAATCCTTGAAGGGGGAGGTTGGCATCTACGAAAACTATAATCAGTCCACAAGCCGATGGCGGGATTTGAACCCGCGACCACTCGATTACGAATCGAGTGCTCTACCACTGAGCCACATCGGCGCAAATTAACTTTCATTTTACATCACTAATCCACTAAATTGAATTCGTTTCCATCTAACAATCCTCATACCTGAGACAAGTTAAGAGATAGTGTGAATTAGGGGAATGGGTCGAGGAGATTCACTCCCAAAAGTAAACGGCTCATCAATAAAAAACAAATTCAAGCAATATGACAGTTTATGGCTTTAAAGGATAGATCTGAGGCAAACCCAATATCCCATTTCCTAGGATTGAAAAAGACTTGGACTTAATTTCAATTGTGTGAAACCTTCTTAGGCTAAAGATTCTGGGCAATGCCCAAGTCCTCGAACAAATTGATAACGGAACTCTTCGATTTCTTCTCTGTCAGGTTTTCCATGGGATACAATAGCAACCTGATACCGACGCATTACTTGTATGGGAGAATGTCCCATGCTTAAATCTCCAAAAACCAATTGCAGTTTAATTTCAGGATCAAAAGGAATCCCTACTTCGGTCATAAAT
>CAIUCS010000196.1 GCA_903897715.1 uncultured Synechococcales cyanobacterium | reverse complement strand
ATGGAACTGTCCCATCTCCAGGGTTACTCAACAAAATGATTCAATCCAGTTGGGGAATTCCCATTAGTACCTACCGAAATTTTACTGTGAGGAGTGTTTACCAAAATGCTAATGAACCGATTTAATCAGTTAGTTTTCCTACTTGGGGTGGCAACTACAGCAACGTTGGTGGTTAGTCTGCCGGCTCATGGAAAGTCAGCAAAGGAAGTGGCCCGGATTGCCGTCCCCACCACTGTCAGGATTGATAATCCCCTTGGGAATGATTATGGTGGTTCCGGTGTGATTATTGCTCGTAATGGGAATACTTATACAGTGTTGACTGCTGCCCATGTGATACAAAATCCTAATTTAGATTATCAAATTTATACTAGTAAGAAAAAATCCTACCCGGTTACTTCAATCAAAAACTTACAAGCTACCCCGGATGCCCCAGATTTGGCAGTCATAACGTTTAATAGTCCGGACGAACAGGCGATCGCCCCATTAACCAATTCTGACGAAGCTTCCATTGGTGCTGGCATTTATATTTCCGGTTATCCCATATCGTCTGAAGTGGCGGGTCAACGGGACTATGAATTTACCGCCGGACAGGTGAGTAGTCGTCCTGACAATCGTCCCCAAGGCTATACAATTCGGTATGATGCCCTCACCCGTCGGGGGATGAGTGGAGGACCCGTATTTGATGTGGATGGTAGGGTTGTTGGGATTCATGGTCAGGGCGATCGGGATGCGGTGGTCAAGAATGAATCTGCCTCTGGAACTGGACGGGGAACCAGTGAAATTAAAACTGGATTTAATGCTGCTATACCCATCAACACATTTATGTCCATTGCCTCCCGTAATGGCATTAGTACCAATGGGGTCACCGTGGATCAAACCCAGGCAAAGGACGAAGTGGCGGTACAACCCTCCCGAGAAGAAGTAAAGTCTTGGGAAAGAGATTTTGCCAAAGAAGTAGGATTACAACTGATTCGGAGTTTACCAATTCCTTCCTTCTTTCGGTTTTAATCATTTTTAGCCCATCTGGTTTTACAATCTGAGGGTGCGGTCGTCTATCGTGAAACACAGCCCATCTAAATATTGGTTACAGTATTCCAAATGGGGCAATCCATTGCCCCATTTTCCATTCCCTGTGGTGTCCTCTTTATCCAGAAAAAGGCTTATTCTAGGATTGATGGGTCTTCTACTCGTATTCACCGTCGGAATAATTACTCAAATTTGGTCTAGATCCCTCCCCCCCTATCCAGCAACAAAGGAGATCCCCGGTTCACAACTGATTCCCTCATCCGCTCTGGCAGTGGTTTCAGTGACAACCAACCCTAGACAATGGCAAAAATTGAAACAATCCCTTTCTGTGGATACTTATTTACCAGTTCAACAAGCACTGCTTCAATTCCATAATACCTTGTTAAAGCCCTTAGGCTTAGGTTACGAGTCACACATGCGGTCTTGGATTGGTGCCATGGCAACCCTAGTCGTGCTTCCCATGCCTAAAACCCATTCTTTTCCTAGTATGGGGGGTGTTGATAGGCAGACTGGGGATATTGTACTGATTTTACCCATTATCCATCGGCAGCAAGCTGAGGAAACCTTTCGACGTACTCTGATGGAACCAAGTGGATGGATCACTCATAGGTATAACGGAATCCTAGTCTATGATCTCCTTGACAGGGTTCCACAGCCCGGGAATATGGGCAGCCGCCTTTCCTATTCCCTTGCCAGCCTATGGGTAAGCAAAAACCACTTCCTGGTTCTTGCCAACCATTCATCCTTAATTCACCAAGTCATTGATACCCAATTGGGTGTAACTTCTCTCCATTCCCGCCCCGCTTACCAGCAGGCCATTGGTCAACTTAACCATTCTTATCCAGAACCATTTGCCCAAGTTTATCT
>CAIUCS010000195.1 GCA_903897715.1 uncultured Synechococcales cyanobacterium | reverse complement strand
CTTTGGTTTGTTCACTGGGATTTATAAACTGTCGTCCACATTCAGCGCAAATGTGATTTTGTTTTCCTTTCTTAATATCATTTTTGCGTATGTGTTCTGATCCACACTGTGGACATTTCATCTCTCTTCCTTCAACTCATACTTTATTATGCAATGCCCAAATTTGAATTGGCGATTCTATGCAGATAGATCAGACACTGTTATACTTCAAATTTGAATTGGCGACTCAACTCTATGGATAAATTTGTAGTTCTTTCCAGTTGATTACCATTAACAACTTTTAATCCAAGTTCCTCGACTTCGTCTGTGATAATGTATTGAATTAACTTTTCTAATTTTTTTCCTTTAAAGGCTCACCAACTTTGTTCATGATCTCCATTTGGGGTAGGGTATTTCAACCATCCTCGCTTATGAATCTCCTTTACATCTTTCAACAGCTCTGAGGTGTGTTTGTAGGTTTCTGCCCCAAACTCATCTTTCTTTTCCAAATATAACTTTCTTCAAATCATCGAATTTCATATTTCTCACTCCTTAAAGCCAATGACAATATACTCTATAGGGTAAGCTTCAGAATTTGCCTCATGATTACTAGCAAATCTGCCTGTTCTTTCATCCCTTTTTTGCGGAAGTATTTTGGAGGGAATCTCTCTCTTTATTATCCTATCAAGTTTAAAGCCAGAATACTGTAAGCTCTCGGCAAAAACTTCAGCATTGATTATATCAACACCCTTCAATTTTGTGTCACCTATGATATAACAACATCTGCCGCCATGTTTTAAAATTCTAAAACTCTCCTCAAAAACTTCTTCCATATCAATAAAAAATGCTTCTATTTCTTTTGCCATTTTCTTGCTTTTTTTAGACATTTTATCAACTATATCCATAGCGATTAAGCTTCTTAATCTTTTATTTTCATGCTTTTTATAAGATGTGCCAATAAATTCTTTTTTGTATTCTGTTAAATCCTCTGCTAAATCGAGCCATATAGTTGATAATTGATGTAAGTCTGCATATTCGTAACTGGTCACATAGGGACTTGAACTTACAATTAAATCCACAGAATTATCCGGTGCAGGTTGTTTTCTGGCATCGCCGATCTTGATATTTAAATATTTATCAATATTTTCCCTTACGTTTGCTGGAACAACATTATGAAGAGCATAATTACCTCTCTGCATTTTATTTAAATGTCTCCGTAAGGCATCATAAGGATTAACTGGATTTTTCTTTAAATCCCTGGTTGGCTTTGTGCTTCCTTGAAGCCATATAGAACAACTTTTTAAAATATGGCTGAAAGCAACGAGGAAGAAATCCCTGATAATTTTGTCATCTTCATTATAAATAACCCGTAATATTTTCCCAAGTTCATTTTTGTTTTCTTCTGTGAACCAGTAATTAATTCTGTCTAAATGTTTTTGAGGAATTAATGGTTCAATTTTGTCATCAAATAGTGTTACTTGCGGGTCGTTTAAACTGGATAAAAGTTGTGAAATTTTTTTATTAAGGTATTGTGGTTCTATCGATGTTGATTTTACCTTTGTGATGAGACAGGCAACTTTATTAATATCTGTTCCATATGCCTTAAATCCTCTAGAAATTGCGGTAACAATAGTAGTTCCACACCCCATAAAAGGGTCGTTTATTTGAGCATCTGTATGAGATATATATTCATCAAACAACCTCTCAACTAATTGGGGAATAAACTTGGCTGGATATCTGTGGTAACCATGAGTCCATTTACCAGTATCTGATGGCTTGTACTCCACAAATGACCAACTTTCATCTACTTCTTTTGTGTTAAATAGGTGGAAATTTCTTGTGGCGACTTTGTTGTTATGAGTATTATGTCGTTGACAATCGTTTTCAGAACTATTTCCATCATTCATATTTACAAATCACTATTTCGACTAACTATACTTAGAACGCAATTTGAGGTCTAACTCGCTGGCTCCCAAAGGCGATCCCCATCGCTTCCATCATCGTTCTTTCCTAATTCAAAGCTACTATACCATCTTCCAAACAGGGAGGGAAAAAACTTCACAATCTTGTTATTTAAGTTAACGAAAGAATCCTGGAATCGACGATCGCGTCAGGATCCCAGCCTAATTTTTTGGGGTGCATACTGAACGAATAAAGATCTGTCTGCCCGAAATTGGATTTAAACCAATATTTAATATGCAATCTAAGCAAAGTGGCTCAAATTATTGAACAGAAAAGGTTTGAGCTGTACTCTGTGGGTGCATAGATCAAAAATGTCGATCACGACGTTCTCCCTCAGACCCTCTAATCGTTGCCAAACCTTCCTGATTACCTGTAAAACTGTGGGTTGAATCGTTAACCCAAGATAAGAAATGGGGGGAACTTTTAACAACTAGTCAAGTCTTGTTAAAAGAATGGATTTTTTCAGGGCAATCTTCCTCCATGAGTTACTCTATACCTATAACTTGGTCAAGGACTGAAGCAGTCCTTTCCCGTTCCGTGCAACCTGAAAAACTCTCAAATTACGATTTAGTCATCCGTTGTCAATCTGGACTGCGCCCCGACCGGGCAGTATTTTCAGAGTTAGTTCGTCGTTTCCAATCCCATCTTGACCGAGTGCTATACAACCTAGCCCCTGACTGGCAAGATCGTAGCGACCTTGCCCAAGAGGTTTGGATTCGGGTTTATCGCAATCTTAAGCGCTTACAAGAACCGGCGAAGTTCCAAGGTTGGATGGTACGAATTGCCACAAACCTCTTTTATGATGAACTGCGTAAACGTAAACGGCATAAATCCCCCATTTCCTTGGATGCTCCCCTATCCTTAGAAGATGGTGAATTAGGCTGGGAAATACCATCCGACGAGCCGGGACCTTCGGAAACCTTAGGTCAACAGGAATTTTATGAGCAATTACAATCAGCCATCGCTCACCTCCCTGAATCCTTCCGTACCACAATAGTGCTTCGTGAAATTCAAGGGATGGCTTATGAAGAAATTGCTGAAATCACTGGGGTGTCTTTGGGTACTGTAAAATCCCGAATTTCTAGGGCTCGGTTGCGTTTACAACAACAATTACAGCCCTACCTCACTGATTAAGACCTGTGTAATTTTAACCATGCCCCATCTACTCCTATTAACTCATCCCACCTTTCCCTATGGAATGTTTTTCCCCGTCACTACTATTGAGTTGACTTTGAACTGATTGATTTTTTGGTATACTAAGAGTTGGTGAAATCATCTTTTTTGACTAACACACCCTAATTACCAGTCCAAAAATTGTGCATCACCCCTATTTTGTGAGTTTGAGTGAACTATAATGAATCAGCCTTTTGAATCCTCCTCAAGTGGGGATTATCCATCAATTTCATCCGACCCTGCTCTGGTTGGTATTCAACGGGATAGGGTGGAAACTCCTCACCGCGATCGCTTTGAATTATTGAGTGCCTTCATTGATAGTGAATTATCGGCTCTGGAATACCAACAAGTTGAGAAATGGCTGGCATCAGACCCTACTGCCCAAAAACTACATCATCAGTTATTAAAATTAAGGCAGGGGTTGCAAACAATGCCCGTTCCCGTTGCATCCCAATCTCCAGAACAAACCTTGGAACGGGTTCTCTCTCGACTGGAGCCCCGACCCAGTTTCAATTTTGCCTGGGGAACAGCGGCAATGATCGCAATTGTTACGGCTGCCCTAACTGGATTAATTCCCAATAAGGCGATATTTGAAGTGGCTGAACAACCATCCAATGTCACAGCAGCTAGAACCTTTGACTCCCAGCCTCTGAAAATTGCCCTTGATCAACCAATTTTACCCATTCCTTCTGTGGATTTAAAACCAGTGGGTACCTTTCCCAATCCTTCCAGTTCCTCCTATCCTGACTAGATGACGGGTTCGGTCTGGTCTTCAATCCATGGTAAGCTACATCGCACATTACGATGCCAGCAATTACTCCCGGCAAGCCAACGGCTACTGGTAGCTGTTTCCGGTGGTCAAGACTCCCTTTGTTTGATGCAGATCTTGTTGGATCTTCAGCCTAAATGGAGCTGGGAATTAGCCATCGCCCATTGTAACCATGGGTGGAGAATGGATGCAGATGCCAATGCTCACCATGTCGCCCAATTGGCAGAGGCTTGGGGGGTTCCTTATTTTTATCGACACACCACCGGTTTACCCCCCACTGAAGCAGCGGGTCGTTGCTGGCGGTATACCACACTAGCTGAAATCGTTCAAAGCCATGGCTACAGCGGGGTGGTCACGGGGCACACTGCCAGTGACCGGGCTGAAACGTTATTGTATAACTTGGTACGGGGTTCTGGCAGTGATGGGCTACAAGCCTTGACCTGGAAACGAACCTTACCAACTAGGGTCGGTTCCGTGTTAGTCATTCGCCCCCTGTTAGGGATATATCGGTGGGAGACCTTGGCATTTTGCCGCGATCGCAACCTTAGGGTGTGGGAGGATGAAACCAACCGTTCCCTAACGTATGCCCGTAATCGAATTCGTGAAGACATCCTACCCTATCTTGCTGAACACTTAAACGGTGGGGTGGAACGGCATTTAGCGCAAACGGCAGATTTGTTAATGGCTGAAGTTGACTATTTAGAAACCGTGACCGATACTTGGTGGAAACAACTGGAACACGTTGCCCAAGGAATTCTTCAATCCAACCTGGGAGATTGGAGCATGGGAGAAATTATGATGGTGAACCAAGTTGGTGCGAGTGATGATAGGAGAGCAGGCAGATTTCCACTCCACCGGTTTACCTTGAGTGGAGCCCCCTTGGCTATCCAAAGACGAATCATTCGACGGTGGTTAAGACTACAACTAGGATTAGAAGCGAACTTTAATCAAGTAGAAAAGGTTGTGTCTTTAATCCCGGCACCCAATGGAAGTCAATCAGACCCGTTTAAGTTTGGAATAATGGCTAGGGTAAGGGATGGTTGGTTGGTCTTAAGCCGCTAACGGATAGCCCCAGAGGAACGAGTATGGACATCCCATTCTTCAGGAGTAAAGGTTTTAATTGACAGGGCATGGATGGCGCCGGACAACATTTCTGATGATATGGTTTCTTTTACCAGTTGATGCTGCTGTAGCAAACGCTTTCCTGTAAATGTGGAAGATACTACAATTACATCAAAATGGTCTCCATCGGAGGTCAACACTTGAATCTGAGCATCTGGAATACCAGTTTTAATCCGTTCTTTAACCAGTTCAGCACTGACCATGGTAAATTTCAGTCCTCAAGAAGTTCTATTCATTGGTTTCTATGATACCAAATCCTTGGGGGGTTAAGGGGTAAATCCAGTTTAATGATGGGGTTATCATTAAATATCCAAATCAGTTAAGTTTAATTTTGATCCGTAGGTTTCAATAAATTCACGACGGGGGGCAACCCGATCCCCCATCAACACTGTAAAAATCCGGTCAGCTTCAGCAGCATCTTCAATTTCGACTTGTTTGAGGGTACGGGTTTCAGGATTCATGGTTGTGTCCCAAAGTTGTTGAGGCATCATTTCCCCTAAACCCTTAAACCGTTGAATTTCGTACTTGGCGTTATCAGGGAAGGTGGCAATGACTGCATCCCGATCGCGATTGCTATAGCAATAGGAGTGATTTCTGCCCCGTTCAACTTTATATAGGGGTGGACATGCAATATAGACATATCCTTGATCCACCATGGAACGCTGATAGCGATAGAAAAAAGTTAGCAATAGGGTACGGATGTGGGCACCATCCACATCGGCATCCGTCATAATAATGATGCGATGATACCGCAGTTGGTTGGAGTCAAACTCTTCTCCTTTAATCCCCAAACCCAAGGCTGTTATTAAAGCTTGTATTTCTGTATTTTTATAGATTTTAGCATCATCAGTTTTTTCAATGTTTAGGATTTTACCACGCAAAGGGAGAATGGCTTGAAAACGGCGATCCCGTCCCTGTTTTGCCGATCCACCCGCTGAATCACCCTCAACAATAAAGATTTCTGACTCGGAGGCATCTTTAGAACTACAGTCAGCCAATTTACCCGGTAAAGGAGAGGATTCCAGCACTGACTTGCGACGCACCAATTCCCGAGCCTGCCGAGCAGCTTCTGCTGCCTTGAAGGCTTGGATAGCTTTATCAAGAATAGCATCGGCAATCCCGAGGCGAAACTCTAAATATTCTGTTAGCACCTCTCCCACTAAGGATTCCACAATCCCTCGTACTTCAGTGTTACCCAGTTTAGTTTTCGTTTGCCCCTCAAACTCGGGATCCGGTACCTTTACTGAAATGACTCCAGTTAAGCCTTCCCGAATATGTTCACCCCCTAAATTAGATTCATTGTCTTTGAGTTTATTCCGTTTGCGGGCAATGTTGTTAAATGTACGGGTCAAAACTGCTTTTAACCCTTCCAGATGGGTACCCCCATCAATGGTACGAATATTATTGGCAAATCCCAACAAGTTATCAGTATAGGCATCCACACACCACTGTAATGCCACTTCTACCTGTACACTATTCCGTTCACCCTGAACATAGATAATTTCTTCATGCAAACTTTGCTTTTCCCGATTCATGTAGGTTACATATTCCTGAATCCCACCTTTGTAGTAATAAGATTCTTCGTGGGGATTTGCAGATTTGAGTAATTCTACGCGCAAGTCTGTAAATGTAATGCGGACTCCTGCATTTAAGTATGCCAGTTCTCGAAGCCGCCCCGACAGGTGGGTATAATCAAATTCCGTCGTTGTAGTAAAAATTTGAGCATCTGGCTTAAAAACAACCCTAGTGCCTTGCTTTTCTTCAATACCATCACTGGATTGGAGTTCGGTGATGGGTACCCCCCGTTCAAACCGCTGAATATGGACTTGTTGCCCCCGCCATACGGTTACTTCCACCCAAGAAGAAAGGGCATTCACCACTGAAATGCCAACTCCATGGAGCCCACCGGAAACTTTGTAGCCGCCCCCTTCTCCAAATTTCCCTCCAGCTCCCAACTTCGTCAGTACAGTTTCTAAAGCGGAACGACCGGTGCGGGGATGAATGTCGGTGGGAATTCCCCGCCCATTATCTGTAACACTGACCGAACCATCGGGATTGAGTGTCACTAGAATATCCGTGCAAAATCCTGCCAGTGCTTCATCGACGGAATTGTCCACCACTTCATAAACCAGGTGATGCAAACCCCTTGGTCCGGTACTTCCGATATACATACCTGGACGTTTGCGGACGTGTTCAACCCCTTCTAGTACCTGGATTTGATCAGCCCCATATTCTATCGTCATGAATTAACCGCTTTATGATAAATGTCGTAACAAGTTTACGTTCTGGCACCCGAACCATCCCACAGGGGATAACTTTCTGCAATAGGCTGAAGAGGAACTTCAGAGCAAATGTATTATTCATCATAACATGAACCAGAGCTGAACGGTGACCATAACAGCCCCTAAATAGTCCATGAATCACTTTAACCTATTTATTTAGTAACGGGAGTTGGGTCTATCACGAAACTGTTCCACAGATTCACGAAAATGGATGGGCATAACGGTCTCAATATTGGCATGGGGACGGGGAATCACATGGGATGAAAGCAATAATTTGCCATTTTTCAACTTATCCCCCGGAAAGAATGGTTCAATTTTTTCCGCAGCCCGGATGCCGGATTGGACTGAAAGATTTACTTCAGCCACATCTCCCCTCACAATGATGGTAACAAACGCACCACTGAGTAGTTCATATCCCACAAGGGTAACTCGGGCGGCCTTTACCATAACATCCGCCACCGCCAAGGCTGGGGGCCAACCCAGAACTTCTACCATGCCTACTGCCATTGGCATTTTATTTCTCCTAATCAAATTTAGATTCTTGGTTCCAGTAAAGGCGCTGAGACCCATAAAAGAAAACTGTTTTTCACGTGTATGGAGACGGTTTACTCACTCAAGTTGTGGATATTTTACCCCGAAGACTGAACAATACCTCAAAAAAGCATGAATAAGTTACCAAAAATAATGGGTTTAATCCCAGCCCTTCAGGGGGTAAGAAGCGATCCACCGTTAGGTTTGTTCAATAATAAGATGGGCTATGCCTGCGATCGCGGTTTAACCCTAGAATTCCCTGGGCTTTTGCCGGGGCGTATGTCAAAATCTTAAACCCATAATATCAGACATGGGTGCATCCCATGGACTGTATATTCTTCATCTTATTCTTCATCAATGGTTGATCAAATGAAGGGCTGATTCAATTTGGAGTTTTACCATTTGTGCCGAAGTTTGTAATGCTTGGTTTTCCTGGGGAGTTAAAGTGAGTTCTAAAACCCGATGTACCCCATGACACCCTAGGCTACAAGGAACGCCCAAAAAAAGATCCTGAATCCCATATTCCCCCTGTAGGTATACAGCGCAGGTATGAATGCGTAAACGATTATGGAGAATTGATTCTATCATCATGCAGGTGGCTGAAGCTGGAGCGTAATAGGCGCTTCCTGTTTTCATCAGTGCTACAATTTCGGCACCGCCGTTGCGTGTCCGTTGGACTAACTGTTCAATGGTGGGGTCATCTAGCAATTCTGTGAGGGGAACTCCATTCACAGTGGAATGACGGGGCAAGGGAACCATTAAATCTCCATGACTCCCCAAGACCATGGCAGTAATATCCAGGGAAGATACGCCTAATTCCATGGCTATAAATGTTTGGAAGCGAGCTGCATCTAATCCGCCTGCCATCCCCAATACCCGACGCGGGGGCAGCCCACTACTTTGCCAAGCCACATAGGTCATCACATCCAACGGGTTGGTTACAACGATCAAGAATGCTGCGGGGGATTGGGCGATAGCACGGCGGGCGGCATCAGCAACAATGTTGGCATTGATTTTCACTAAGTCATCTCGGCTCATCCCAGGTTTGCGAGCAAGACCTGCTGTAATCACAACAATGTCAGAGCCACTTGTATCCCCATAGTCCCCAGTCCCAAGGATAAAACGATCATGACGTTCCATCCCCCTTGCTTCCATGAGATCTAAGGCAATTCCTTGGGGTAAACCCTCCACCACATCCAATAACACTACATTTGCTAAATCTTTTTCAGCAATTCGTTGGGCAAGGGTGCTACCCACCTTGCCCGCCCCAATGATGGTGACCTGGGGTGAATGGCAAGGGGTTGCCGTTGAAGTTAATAATGGAGAGGAATGGGTTCCTATTTGATCCACCATCAATGAAAGCCTCCCAGGGGACTATTATCAATCATTAATTAGAAAAACTAGGGCGGTTATTCCTTCTAACATCTAATGAATATGCCTCCCTGGCTTATGGAAATAGTTCCAATTGGTCAATGCGTAGCCAAACATTGGGGGTAGGCACTCGAAAACGAACCAGTCCATAATCACCCCGGAGATCCACCACTTCTCCCTTAGTTTCATAAATATATGCTGGAAACTGATTGTCACTAGCCAACGCTTCCAAGCTATTCAACAACCGTTCCTGTACAACCCGAACAAAATCGCCTTTTTTGACTGACATAATGAAGTTGTTATTGTTTATGGTGTTGCTTTTAGCTTACTACAATAGTAGTGAAATATCACAGAAGCCTGTTTGTTTAGCTCCTAAACCAGTTAAAATCAAAACTAAAGTTTTATAGCCCTAATCAATTCAGCCTAAACTAAGCATTACCTGGAGAAAACTCATGGTTCCTAACCCCTCAATTATGCAAGCTGTGGAAAGCTTAGGATATCGAGTCACTGTAGGTGATGTGGCTATTCAGGCAGGGATGCAGGTTGATTTAGCTCAACGGGAGTTGATGGTTTTAGCCTCTGAGGCTGGCGGACATTTACAAGTAGCTGAATCTGGTGATATTGCTTTCCAGTTTCCCCCAAATTTTAGAACCGTCCTCCGGAATCAGTATGTGCAAATTCGACTTCGGGAATGGTGGGAAAAGGTCTGGCGAGTGTTGTTTTATCTCATCCGTATCTCTTTCGGGATTGTGTTGATCCTGTTGATTGTGCTGACGGTTCTGGCAATTATAGTCATTAACTCCAGTCGCAGCGAAGATGACCGTCGGGATAATCGCTCCGATGGTGGAGGGTTTATAGTACCTAATTTTTGGATCAGTGATTTATTTTGGATTTTTAGTTGGGGTGATTCCCGTCCTGATTACCAACCCCATCGCCATCAGGAGGGAGACGGGTCTCAGTTAAACTTTTTAGAATCGGTTTTTTCGTTTTTGTTTGGGGATGGTTTTCCAAATCAAGACTTGGATGAACGCCGATGGCAGGCGATCGCCACCACGATTCGCAATCATCAGGGGGCTGTAATTGCTGAACAGATTTCCCCCTATTTAGATGAAATTGGGGAAGGATTTAAGCGGGAATATGAAGAGTATATGTTGCCAGTGTTGGTTCGGTTTAATGGCGTCCCTGAAGTTAGCCCGGAAGGACAAATTGTTTACCATTTTCCTGATCTACAATCCAGTGCTGGACAACAACGGCAGCGATCTGTTTCAGCTTACCTGAAAGAACACCTATGGCGATTTAGTCAGGCAAGTACAGGTCAACGCTTCCTTGCTGCTGGATTGGGAGGTTTGTTATTTGGTTTATCCTTATTTTTAGGGGCATCCTTACCCGGTACGGGAGAAGAAATAGAAGGTTTAATTTCCTTACTGGCTCAAATTTCCTTTGTTTACAGTTCCCTTTACTTAAGTATTCCCGTCCTTCGTTATGGGTGGATACTATGGCGTAACCAACAAATTGAACATCGTAATCATCAACGGCAATCCCGAGCTATGACTTTGAATCATGGAGATGAGGTGGTTCAGAAAAAACTTCAATTCGCTCAAAGTTTTGCAGCCCAAACTGTAGTCAGCCAAAACGATTTAGCTTATACCACTGAAACTGGTTTAACAGAACAAGAACTAGCACAAGCTGACCGGATTGATGCTGATTGGCAACGGCGTTTAGACCAATCTTAAAATGGACAAGATACACTGTTAGGGGTAGGGGGATAAAATCTAGTAGTCCTGAATCAGTAAGGATGGGGCTCGAGGTGCCACCCAT
>CAIUCS010000194.1 GCA_903897715.1 uncultured Synechococcales cyanobacterium | reverse complement strand
GGGATTACTGGCAAACTAATCAGCGCTGTCTGGGATCGCTGGGAAGATTGGCCTTTTTATCTTAATGAGTTGAATAAAACTGACATTTACACCCTGCGTCGCATTGTTGGACGAGACCGTGGTATGAATTGGGGGGATAAGTGATTAATATTGGAATAATTGGTTGTGGACTGATTGGGCAAAAACGCGCCAAATCCCTAGGCGAAGGTGGTCGCCTAGTAGCCTGTGCAGACATCGACCTTAACCGTGCTCGTTCCTTAGCAGGTTCCCAATCCAAGGCATTTGATAATTACCACGATCTCCTTGCACTCCCCGAGGTTGATGCAGTTGTGGTGTCCACCCTCCACGACTCTTTGGCTGCAATTACCCTAGCTGCCATCCAGTCCGGCAAGCATATACTAGTAGAAAAGCCCGCTGCTCGCCACACTAGAGAATTAGAACCGGTTATGGCAGCAGCCAATCAAACAGATATCAAGGTGCGTGTAGGTTTTAATCACCGATATCACCGAGCTATGCGTAAGGCGAAACAGTTAGTTAATGATGGGGTTCTAGGAGATTTAATGTTTATTAGAGCCC
This sequence comes from uncultured Synechococcales cyanobacterium, assembly GCA_903897715.1. Lineage (GTDB taxonomy): Bacteria > Cyanobacteriota > Cyanobacteriia > CAIUCS01 > CAIUCS01 > CAIUCS01. The sequence continues at coordinate 3,089 of CAIUCS010000194.1, read as the reverse complement.
GTTATGGTCATGGTGGTCGAGTTGGTTATGACAAGGAATGGCGGTCCAGACCAGAATTATCGGGGGGTGGGGAATTGATTGATCAAGGTTCTCACTTAATCGATCTATCCCGTTGGTTTTTTTCCCAAGAATTTGTAGAGGTTCAGGGGTTTGCCCATACCTATTACTGGAATATGCCAGTGGATGATAACGGATTTATGTTACTCAAAACGACCAACCATCAGACCGCTTTTCTTCATGCTTCCTGTACTGAGTGGAAGAACCTATTTTCTATGGAGATCTATGGACGTATTGGCAAGTTAGAGATTTTTGGATTGGGAGGTAGTTATGGTGTAGAACGTGTAACCTGGTATAAAATGTTACCTGAAATGGGACCTCCTGAAACTACCACTTGGGAATATCCAATGAGCGATAATTCTTGGGCAACCGAGTTAGCTGAATTTTATGATGATATTCTTATGAATCGATCAGTGAATACTGGACTTAAGGATGCCTATGAATCCTTAAAAATTATTGAGTATATTTATAAAATATCTGGCTATAGTTTTTAACTTTAACCATATTATTTTATTTCAAACAATTGAGCTTCACCATGATTATTGCCCGTAGTCCATTACGCATTACTCTCGGTGGTGGAGGTACTGATCTTCCGTCCTACTACCGTGACCATGAAGGGTTTTTAATTGCTGCAGCGATTGATAAGTATGTTTATGTCACTGTTATGCGTCCCTTTACAGAGGGGATCTTTCTTAAATACTCCCAACTAGAACATGTAAATCAAACCGCTGATGTAAAGCATCCGATTATTAGAGAATGCCTTCATATCCTTAACCTTAAAACCCCCCAGGTAGAAATTACAACTCTCGCAGATATCCCTGCTGGAACAGGGTTGGGGTCTTCAGGTAGTTTTACTACAGCCCTACTTAAAGCCCTCTACACCCATCGCCGATGCCATCTACATCAAGAAGAACTAGCAGAACTAGCCTGTCATATCGAAATTGACCGTTTAGGCGAACCCATCGGGAAACAAGACCAGTATGCAGCTGCTGTCGGTGGTATTACCTGTTTTACTTTTCATAAAGATGATCAGGTGACAGCAAGCCCTTTGGCAATTAGTATGGATACGATGTTTGACATGGAGGATAACTTACTATTATTTTTTACGGGCTTTTCTCGTAGTGCAAGTGGCATTCTCAAAGATCAAAAGGAGCGCACTCAAAAAAGTGACGGTGATATGCTGGCTAATCTTCATTATGTGAAGGATTTAGGTTATCGTAGCAAAAAAGCTCTGGAATCTGGTAACATTAATTTGTTTGGTCAACTGATGCACGAACATTGGGAACATAAAAAGAAACGTTCAGGAGGGATGAGTAATCCTCAAATTGATCAGTGGTATCAACTGGCTATGAATAATGGTGCCATCGGTGGTAAATTAGTTGGTGCGGGAGGCGGTGGTTTTTTGATGTTCATGGCATCTGATCGGAATAGTTTACGCCATGCTATGGCTAATGTTGGTTTAGAAGAAGTACGCTTTAAGTTTGACTTTGAAGGTACCAAAGTAGTTTTGTCTTCATAAATTATCATTATGTTCCCTGTTGCTATTCTAGCAGGCGGGCTTGCTCTACGTCTGCGTCCAATTACCGAAACTATCCCTAAAGCCCTGGTTGATGTTGCTGGAAAGCCTTTCATTATCCGTCAGTTGAATTACCTACATCAACAAGGAATCAATCAGGTGGTTTTGTGCGTTGGATATTTGGAAGATATGATTAAAGATGTAGTAGGGACAGGTCAAAGATTTGGGCTTAATGTGAGTTATTCGTCAGACGGTTCCGTCCTCCTTGGAACTGGTGGTGCCTTGAAAAAGGCTTTACCCCTATTGGGTCAAGATTTTTTTATTTTGTATGGCGATACCTTTTTACCCATTAACTTTGCTGCTGTACAAAAAGCCTATGAGATCAGCGCAAAACAAGGCTTAATGTCGATTCTGAAAAATAATGATAAGTGGGATAAAAGTAATGTTTGTTATGCAAACGGAATGTTGCTTGAATATAATAAATGTGCTGTACATTCAGGGATGAATTATATTGATTATGGATTAGGAATAGTTTCTGCAGCAGTTTTTGACCAGTATCCATCTGACCGTCCCTTTGATCTCGCTGATGTTTACCAAGATTTATCATTTCATGGTCATTTAGAAGGATTTGAAGTGTATGAACGTTTTTATGAAATCGGTTCTCACACTGGTTTAAGGGAAGCTGAAGAATATTTTTTAACGAAGGAGAAAGTATGAGTTACGCTGAAAAGCATATGAAGGAAGCTGGTGAAATCATTGAAAAAATGGATGTGTCTGCGATCGAAAAAATTGCTGACTTATTAGCAATAATAAAAGCTGAGGAAGGACGAGTATTTTTCCTTGGTGTGGGGGGTAGTGCTGGCAATTGCTCTCACGCAGTGAATGACTTCCGCAAAATTGTTGGTATTGAGTCCTATGCACCGACTGATAATGTTTCAGAGTTAACGGCACGGACAAATGATGAGGGATGGAGTACTGTATTTGTAGAATGGCTTCGAGTCAGCAAACTTCAATCTAAGGATGTATTGTTCATTTTTTCAGTTGGTGGTGGCAATCTTGAAAGAAAAATCAGTTTAAATTTAGTAGAAGCTATCAAATTAGCAAAGTCAGTTGGAGCCAAGATTATTGGGGTTGTTGGTCGTGATGGTGGTTATACAGCCCAGTTTGCTGATGTTTGTGTTGTTATACCAACAGTTAATCCAGAGACTATTACGCCCCATTCCGAAGCATTTCAATCTGTGATCTGGCATTTGCTGGTTTCACATCCAAAACTTAAGGTAAACCAAACTAAGTGGGAATCCATAGTGAGATAAATCATTTATTGATACACATTAAATTATGATTGACTGACAAAACTTCTCAGCTAAAACCCCGAAAGCCCTCTCCCGATGGGAGAGGGAACCGGAGGGGTGGATCGGCTCCCCTCACTCCCTGGGAGAGGGCTAGGGCGTACAACTTTTGTCAGTCAACCAGTACATTAAATTATGAACGACTGGTTTTTTGGATAGACAAAATC
>CAIUCS010000193.1 GCA_903897715.1 uncultured Synechococcales cyanobacterium | reverse complement strand
GGACAGATTGTAACTGATGTGTCCTAGTCCCCGTTCCCATGGGTTCTGTAGCCCCACCAGTCACCCCAATCCGTGACGGGGGAATGGGATATGGGGTTGCCTAAGGAATCATTCTTTCTACCCATGCGACTATATTATGTAACACTCAATTCCGTTGATGAAGCGAGAACCATTGGTAAAGCATTACTTGAACATCAGTTAGCCGTTTGTGTGAACTGGTTCCCCATTACCTGCCTTTATCGATGGGAAGGTACCATTACGGAAGAACCGGAAGTTGTCTTAATCATTAAAACTCACGCCGGTTTATATGAAGCAATTGTTCATCTTATGGAACAACACATTACTTACACCCACTTTATTGGGCAATTTAGCCCTGAATCCGTTAATTCTGCCTTTTTACACTGGTTGAACCAGGAAATACCCCATCCACCAACAGGGAAGGGCGGAAACTAATTCAGGGTGCATCCCAATTTTGCAGCCCTCACCTCCCTTCCTCGGCACCAGAAAGGAACTTAGAATCTGGTTCCCCTTCTCCCTTTTTGGGAGAAGGGGTTAGGGGATGGGGGCAAACTTGCAAAATAGATTCACTTCAGAAAAAAGAACAGGGCAACCGCACCTGATTGACTGACAAAACTTCTCAGCCAAAACCCCGAAAGCCCTCACCCTAGCCCTCCCCCGATGGGAGAGGGAACCGGAGGGGTGGATCGGCTCCCCTCGCCCTCTGGGAGAGGGGTTGGGGGTATTGAGAATAAAATCTTCTAAACTAGTGTTTTTAATATTGGGGTACACCAGTTAGCGCCTTAAGCAACCTGTGGGGTTGCCCTGGAAAAAAGAATTAGTGCGTTGTCAGAATAAAAATCAAGTGTTATAGTGAAAGAGTTGGATCCATTTATAGTGATTACCGTTAGGGTTTTAGGAGGTGATGCCCATGCAAGAAAGTAGTATAAGAATGGGTTATCAATTTGGTGTATCTCGGCTGTACGCCGGAGTTGTTCTCTAAGGCATCGGAATTACACCTGTCTTAAAAAGTGATGGAGATTATTGACTGTATCCTTAGATTACTTGTCTAATTATATTGTTTACAATCTTCCTCAAGTTTTAATACACACATGATGGGCTGGAAAGTTCCTTCCGGCAGTCAGAGGCTAAGTTGATAGCCCGCTACACCGCTCCCATCCCATTGATGGGAGCGGATAGTTTTTTAAAGAATTTTTATCTACCAAGCTCACCACGTTGCAACCAAAATGTCAGCCGAATTTCAGTATCAACGATTGGTTTGGGTGGCGATCGCAGCAGGCACTGCCCTTTTAGTGGCTTCCCCCGTCTTTGTGATTCTCAGTAGTATCTTTGTGGATTCAGGGGAGGTATGGCACCATCTGGTCACTACGGTTCTTCCAGATTACATTGGAAATTCCCTAGGATTAATGATTGGCGTTGCCTTGGGCACAACGTGCATTGGTGTAACCACGGCTTGGCTGGTCACCACCTGTTCTTTTCCGGGGGTGAATTGGTTAACTTGGGCTTTATTACTCCCCATGGCAGCCCCTTCCTACATCCTTGCCTATACCTATACGGAACTATTGGACTACTATGGTCCAGTACAAACTTGGATCCGTACCATTTATCACTGGGACAGTGCCACTGACTATTGGTTTCCCCCCATTCGTTCATTGTGGGGTGCAATTTCCCTATTAACCCTGGTATTGTATCCCTATGTTTATTTACTAGCCCGTTCCGCCTTTCTGAACCAATCTATCCTTATTTTAGAAGCAAGTCGCAGCCTAGGTTGTAACCCATGGCATAGTTTTTTTAGGGTGGCTTTACCCATGGCACGTCCAGGGATTATGGCTGGTTTAGCATTGGCGTTAATGGAAACCTTAAACGACTTTGGGACAGTTGATTATTTTGCCATACCCACCTTTACCACCGGAATTTATCGGACTTGGTTTAATATGGGAGAACGTCTAGCAGCTAGCCAATTAGCTGCATGTCTTCTGGCTTTCGTGATTGGCTTAGTTATATTAGAACGCATTTCTCGGGGGCAGGCGAAGTACTTTCAACCCTATCACCCCCAATCATCCAGCGCTCCTTTTTTGTTAAGGGGATGGAGAGGGGTGGCAGCATTTCTAATTTGCGTTGTCCCCTTATTGTTGGGGTTTTTATGCCCGGCTGGGGTTTTACTGCAAATGACATGGGAAAATTGGCAAACAACGTTGAATGATGAATATTGGATGTGGGCATGGCATAGTTTAACCTTAGCCATCATGACTGCCTTCATTGCCGTCATTGTGGCGTTAATTTTATGCTATGGTCAACGCCTTTATCCAACTTGGAGTACCCGACTGGCGACCCTAGTGGCGGCAATGGGATATGGGATTCCAGGTTCCGTCATCGCAGTCGGTATTTTATTTCCCATCGGCACCCTAGATAATGGGATTGATGCCTGGTCACGGGCAAATTTAGGTATATCTACCGGATTACTCCTGAGTGGAACACTAACCGCAACCATCTTTGCCTATTTGGTCAGGTTTTTGGCTGTCTCCATTAATTCGGTGGATTCAAATTTACTTAAAATCCAGCCCAGCCTAGACGAAGCAGCCCGCAGCCTTGGTCATGGAACCATCAGCACGTTGTTCCGCATTCATTTCCCGTTATTACGTAGTGGATTACTAACAGCCATGACCCTGGTTTTTGTCGATGTGATGAAAGAGTTACCCGCTACCATTATTGTGCGTCCATTTAACTACGATACCTTGGCAGTACGGGTTTACAATCTTGCGGCAGATGAACGATTGGGGGAAGCCGCTGGAGCAGCTTTGACCATCGTGGCAGTTGGATTATTGCCGGTTATTTTAATGAGTTGGCAAAGTTCCCGTCTGTTACCGGTTCCCCAGAGAGACCCTTTGGGGGTTGGTGAAGCCGCCGACTAATTCCCCAGTCATGCCCCGTTGTCTTCAATGACCCATCAGCAACACTATCATGATTGAGTGGAATTAGAATTGGGAATTTGCCCACTCCAAATGGTAGATTCATCAATTTTGAAATAATCTTGGGCAGCAATGATTGCCGCCCGAGTTAGGTCATTGAGTTCACCATCCACTTCCCCAGCGTAAAACCCTTGTTTCTTCAACAGTTGCTGCATTTCTTTTACAGTAAGGCGGTAGGGTGAAGGGGATGGAGAAGGTGAACTGGTTTCTAGGGTGGGGGAGGGTGGTTCAGATGGAACTGGACTGGGGCTGGGGGCTTTGATTTGGGGTTGGGAACCCCCAGGTGTTGAAGCGGGTGTGGGGGTTCCCCCTTGAACCGATGGAGTAGATGCTACCTCTAAGGCTTGGCGGGTGAGTTGACCCACCACCCCGTCTGCCGTTATTTTTCGGTTTTGTTGAAACCGAATGACCGCAGTGTGGGTGGAGTCATTAAATGAACCAGATAGTTGATCGTTGAAATAACCTAGGGATTGTAATGTTTGTTGTAATTGCAACACATCCCGACCTTGATCCCCTTTCGATAAGGAACGGGGTTGGCTATGGGATGGTTCATCCGGGGTCGGGGAGGGGTTGGTTGTTTTTTGGAGGGATGGGGATGGGGTGGATGAATGGGAGTTGGGTTGGGGGGATAGATTAATAGGGGTGGAAATACCCAGGGCAGCCCATGTAATTTTCCCAACAATTCCATCAGGTTTTAACTGATGATTGGATTGGAACTTCTCAACGGCTAGACGTGTTTCGGTATTATAAATACCGGTGACCGTACCAGTTAGAAAACCAAGGGATTGGAGACGGTTTTGTAACATTTCTACGGATGGATGACGATCCCCTAGCCTTAATGTCCCTGGCTTGAATTGAATGGGGGGACTGGCGGGTTGGGTAGCAGTTTTGCCTGGGGACGGATTGGGTGAGGGCTGGTTGAGGGAGGATTGGGTTTCTGTACCCACCAGACCATCAACCTTCAGTCCCCGGCTTTGTTGAAACTGAAGGACAGCGGTTTTGGTCTGGGAGCCAAATGCCCCCTCTACCGGACCATGGTAAAAGCCTAAGTCTCTTAAACGCTGTTGTAATTCCAAGACCCGTGGATTGCGATCGCCATAACCCAGAATGAAGGGTTGGGGAGCTTGGCGATGCATTCCCTGGAGGATAGCAGATTGGGTTGCACCCCCCACAATACCATCTGGTTGTAGCTGGTGTTTTTCTTGGAAATCAACCACCGCTTCTTCCGTTAGAGTGCCGAAGTAGCCCGTAGGAGGAGTAGGGAGATACCCTAGTTTTTGTAACTGGGACTGCAATTCAGTCACCTCCTCACCCCGGCTTCCCTGGGTCAAAGCTGCCCATCCATTGGCAGCCGTACCAAAGGTTGTTAATCCAACCAATAAAACTGGTAGGGAGAGGGAACGAAGGGCTACTCCACCAAAGTGATGAGTCTGGTTGACATCAAGAATGGAGGGGGATCCAGGGCATTCCTGATGGTTGTGGGAGGGATGAGAGTTAGCCCAATGAAGAGACAAATGAACAAATGTAATGGTATCCATAGGGTATCCCCTGTAACCTTAATTGAAACCAGATGAATGAATAAAGTAAATTAGGTTTTCTTCTTGATTGAAGAACAGATGGATGGAGGATGACTAGTTCCGTTGAAAAAAAACGGAGACAGTCAGCCAATGGAGAAGAATGTCACAAATTTGTTGATGTTGACGGGTAATGTAAGATTACGTTGAATGGTAAAGATAGTTATCGTTGGGAACAATCCCATAGATATCATCCTATAATACTAAATTCTTATGGGTAATTAGAATAGAGTATAGGATAAATCCATTGATTGTGTCTTTTCTGAGGGTTTTTCAAACCCAGTTTTTCTGTGAAACGTACTATTCAGTTTAATTATACATTTTCTGCCAAACTACCTGTCGAAGTTGAGAGCCTCCATGCTTCAACCAGAGGGTGAAAACCAGGGTAGAGGCTCTAGCCTTCTAGATTGGTTCGGATTTTTTTTGAGACCCCCAAGGGTACATTGGGAAAATGATACCCGGTGGGCAAAATGACTGTCTCTCAGTTCTTTAGAAGGGTTCTCCTGGAATGGGTTTGCTTGTTCTGAGAGATGCGGTGCATCCCATTCCGCCAAATCTCGATTTCCTCAGATCGTTAGCAATAGCGGACTGAGCAACTAGAAATCGTCTCGAAGGATGGCTTTACCCTCCGTAGAGACAACCTCTAGAATCCCTCGTCTTTTAAGCCAGGGAGTGACAAGGCAGGTCTTTCATTTATCTTACTTTATGGAATCATTCAGCGACCCCCTGCTTGATCAACCATCCTCCCATAGTACTCAGATGTTGGAGGGTTGGGCGGATTTTACATTTGAAGAACTTCCGGATACGGAACTTTTATTCAGTCCACCACTGGAAAGCATTTCTGATGAGGGGAAAGGGGAAATCATTCCCAATGACCTTACTCATAACGGTGATACTTCCCCCTTAGAAATAGATATTCCCTGTGAACGTCAAGTTTGCTTCCGGGTGGAAGGGGATCATTTGTTGTTGAGTTTTCCATCAGAGGGAACTGGGATCAATGACTTTCCTGTCCTTCCATTGGCTTGGATTGATGTGTGGCAACAATTTAAGCAACGCCTCCAAGGAGGAGAACGATTTTGGACTCCCGGGACTGCCGTACACCTTTTATCTGGCGATCGCCTCCTTGATGTAAGCCAACTTCAGGATATTGCTGAATCACTAAATGAACTTGGGCTGGAACTGAAATGGGTTCATACCCGTCGTAGACAAACTGCGGTTGCGGCAGCAACTGCGGGTTACTCTATTCAACAACCAGGGTTGACTGGTCACTCTGCACGTTTTATAACCAGTAATTCAACCACCCAAAAACCATTGGCAGACCCCCTTTATTTACAAACTACCCTCCGTTCAGGCAGTGAAATTATTCATCCCGGAACAGTGGTCATTTTAGGGGATGTGAACCCTGGCAGTGTGATTATTGCCGACGGAGATATATTGGTTTGGGGTAGGTTAAGGGGGATTGCCCATGCTGGAGCATCTGGAAATTCCCACTGTTTAGTCATGGCGTTACAAATGGAACTTACCCAAATACGGATCGCTGATTTTGTTGCTTTAGTACCGGAACTGCCTCCCAATGAACATCTTCCCGAAGTAGCCTATGTACATAACGGAGGGATTCATATTATTAAATCTTCAGATTTCAACCGTGGCTAAATCTGTGATCCAATTGCAGAGTGGTTCAATTTAAATTCTTTATATCAAACCTTAAAGCTGTCGGTTAGTTGTAAGTATGATAAAACGTTTATCATACACTTAAAAATGTCAGTGTTTCCATAGGTTGCTGAAGGTAGACTACAAAAATCCATGAGTCGCGTAATTGTCATTACATCTGGAAAAGGAGGAGTAGGTAAAACTACTTCTACGGCGAACCTTGGTATGGCTCTAGCCAAGCGGGGTCGCAGGGTTGCAGTTGTGGATGCAGACTTTGGTTTGCGCAACCTGGATTTACTCTTAGGCTTAGAGAACCGAGTCATATACACCGCAGCCGAAGCCTTGGCGGGGGAATGTCGATTGGAGCAAGCCCTAGTCAAAGATAAACGTCAGCCAAATTTAGTCCTACTGCCCGCTGCTCAGAATCGTACAAAAGATTCCATTACCCCCGATCAGATGAAAAAACTGATGGGAGTATTAGCCACAAAGTTCGACTATGTGTTTATTGATAGTCCGGCGGGAATTGAAATGGGTTTCCGAAATGCCATTGCTGCCGCCACTGAAGCAATTGTGGTTACTACGCCAGAAATTGCAGCGGTTCGAGATGCTGATAGGGTCGTAGGACTTCTGGAAGCTCATACGGTGCATAATACCCATCTTTTAATTAATCGATTAAGACCCTTGATGGTTGCTGCCAATGACATGATGTCCGTGGAAGATGTTCAAGAAATATTAGCAATTCCATTGCTTGGGGTAATCCCTGATGATGAACGGGTAATTGTTTCCACGAATCGAGGGGAACCCTTGGTTTTGTCTGAAACCCCTTCCATCGCTGGGATTGCCTATGATAATGTTGTGCGTCGTCTGGAAGGGGAGACTGTTGAGTTGTTAGACTTTTCAGTGAACAGTGATAGTTGGGTCGGTCGTATTAAAAAATTCTTTGGTTCTAAGTAAAGCTAACCCTCATTGCTAGGTGGGAGATGAATATGTTGAATATTTTTTGTATCCAGGAAACCTAAAAAATAGTCCCATGATTTCATTTTGCACCGTAGCCATTGTCCTTCTTATTCCCATACTTTAGATACACCATGACCATCATCAACGACCTGTTGGAACGACTCTTCCCCCGCAATGAATCTCACACAAGTCGCGATGAAGTAAAGCTGCGACTCCAACAGATTTTAGCCCAAGACCGCACTGACCTTCCCCCTGATAAACTTGAAGCTCTTCGTAATGAGATTCTATCCATTGTGTCCCAATATGTGGAACTAGACTCAGAAGGTTTGCAGTTTTCTTTACAATGCAATCAACGAGTTACTTCGTTAATTGCCAACCTCCCCATTCGACGGGTAAAGCATGATACCATTGTCTCGTCACCTACCCCTGAACCCCAACCCCAGTTGGGAAATACATCAATTACTGATGCCCTTTAGCTAAGGGTTTACCCTATCAATTCAGTTCCCAGTGCAGTTGATCAATGACTCATTCATCCCATCACCCCTCCTTTCCTTCCTTACAGCGTTGTGTGGCAACCCTCAACTTACCCAGCGTAGAACGGCATCTCTTCATTTGTGCCGATCAAACCAATCCTAAGTGCTGCCATCGTTCTGCCAGTTTAGAGGCATGGGAGTACCTGAAAACCCGATTAAAAGACCTAGGATTGGATCGCCCCCAGGCTGATCATCCCACCTGTGTGTTTCGCACTAAGGCGAATTGTTTACGAATCTGCCAAATGGGACCCATCCTGCTCATTTATCCGGAGGGTGTTTGGTACCACAGCGCAACCCCTGATGTCATTGAACAAATTATTCAGAAGCATTTGATTGGCAATCAGATCCTGGAAGAGTACCGGTTGTATGTACATCCCCTCCCACCGAATCAGGTACTTCAAGAAGAGAATATGCCAGTTTTGTAAGTTTGCCTCATTCCCTAATCCCTTCTCCCGTTCTGGGAGAGGGATTTAGGATGAGGGCTGCAAAATTGGATACCCCCCTTCAAGATAGGTAATAGCAAATTCCAGATGGTTATGGGGATTTGCGGAATTTGGCAACCGAATGCTTAGAAGTAAAAACCGAGGCTCCCAGTAATTGGGACACATAAATCTCAAAGGATTGTAAATAGGATTGGGCGGGAGGATCATCAAACCGGCTTAGGGGTTGAACTAAGATTGTATAAAGTCCAAGGCGATTGCCAGCTAATACATCGGTGAACAAGCGATCGCCTACAATACCAATCTGTTCAGGGGGTAACCCCATGGCTTCCATCGCTTGCCGGATTTTGCGTCGAGAGGGTTTACCAGCGGAAGCGATGAAGGGTAGGTTCAGTATTCCAGCGATTCTTCCAATCCGTCGTTGACTGAGATTATTACTAACGAGCCAAATGGAGAAGGATTGTCGAAACTGATTGATCCATGCTTCCATTTGGGGTGAAACGCGATCGCTTTTCAGGGGGACAACCGTTTCGTCTACATCCAGAACCAGTCCCTTCAGTCCATTGGAGAGCAAATTATCTAAGGGTAAATCTAATATTGACCCATCTATGACTAAGTCGGGTTCTAACAAATTTGTCCATTTCATGTCCATATCCCCCCATTAATCCATACTGAACAAAAAACCTTTGATGGATAAAAGAACGGTTTTTGTCCATCCCTTAGGTGCAAAATCACGTTTTCAAAGCCTTGCTAGGAATCAGTCAGACGGGATTCCCGTTCAGATCGAATTGCCTCTTGGGCAGCCTCATGTTCAACTAAAGTACGGCTAAATATATGGGTTCCATCATATCGGGCGACAAAATATAGGAAATCAGTATCTTCAGGCTGAAGAGCCGCCTCCAAACTAGCTTGTCCAGGACTGGCAATGGGAGTAGGAGGCAATCCTTGATTCAGGTAGGTATTGTAAGGGGATGGGGTATTCACTTGTTGTAAAGTCAGGGGTTGATCAGGGGTCTGACGAATCTTTAGTCCGTATTCTACCGTAGGATCGGCTCCAAGAGGGATTTGTTGTTGGAGCCGATTAGTAAATACACCGGCAATTTTTGTCCGTTCTGTTTCAACTACAGATTCTTTTTCCACAATACTGGATAGGGTTACCCACTCTAACAAACTAAATGGGCTTTGTTGGCGATGTTTTTGATACATTGGCAAGGCAACCTGCTCAAATCGGTCTAGCATTAAATGAATGATAGTCTCTGCTTTGATTGAATCATTAGGTAAATAATAAGTATCGGGATACAGAAATCCTTCCACATGGGGTAAACCTTTAGGTAACCAGGAATAGAGTTCAAATGGAGGTTTTTTTGAAGCCCGCAAAAATTCATCCCGTTCTAATAAACCTAAAGACTGAAAATAGTCTGCCATTTGTTGTATGGTCCATCCTTCAGGGATTAGGACTCGCTGTTGCACCACATTTCCCTGCCAGATGCGTTCAGCAATTTCAGCCATTGACAGGGTCGGTGATAATTCAAATGAACCTGATTGAAATACCCCCTTCTGATCAGGGAAAATCCGTTCCCTTAGATTTAACCACCGAGCCCAGATAACCCAGGCTGTCGCTGAACGGATTAAACCGGCAGCCTCTAAATCCTCCCCTATCTCGCTGACTGATGTACCCGGCAGAATCTGAAATAGGACGGTTGTATCTGTCTTTGAAGCTTTAACAGTTAAGACGGGAGTAGTCACCCAGCTCCACCATTGCCAACTTTGCCAGGTAATTAAACCCAGAAATAGGAGAAATAATAAAATAGATAATCGTAACCGAATTTGTTTGTAATTGGGGGTGGCAGGGTTTACGGTAGCTTCCCGATTAATTGTGAGTTGACGCAAGGGATTGTTCATAAAGGGTGGAGGTTTTTATCTGTACGTAAACTAGGTGGGCATAGAGCCCTGATCTAGTCTTCCGAAAAGAATGGGCACAATTCATATTTACTGACAATTATTGCTTGTTTGATGTCAAACCCTGGTTGACTGACAAAAGTTGTACGCCCCCAACCTCTCTCCCAGGGGGCGAGAGGAGCCGATCCACCCCTCTGGTTCCCTCTCCCATCGGGAGAGGGCTAGGGTGAGGGCTTTCGGAGTTTTGGCTGAAAAGTTTTGTCAGTCAATCAGTGTCAAACCTGTCAGGGATTGGACAGTGGAGGACAACTGGAATCTCACCAATTTTTGACAGCTTTACTATGCCATCTGCTAAGTACACTCCACCCTTTGGGCTATTGACTCCAGGAAAAGTGAAAGAACAAATATCGCCCTGTTTCTGAAATCTAGGCTTACCTCCTCTCTTACCAGTTTTATCAGGAATTAACCACCCCTTCCAGGATTTATCCAACCCCATTCCATTCTGTTGTTGGCAATCAGTATAAATCTCCTTGTACTCAGGAAATAATCCT
>CAIUCS010000192.1 GCA_903897715.1 uncultured Synechococcales cyanobacterium | reverse complement strand
CTTAAAGACCGTTTCTAGTCGGTTGATTCCTAAAGAGTATGCAGATGGTATCAACCAAATTATAGTAAGCCAGTGTTCTGGGCTGGAGCCTATTTCCTTGACAGTTGTGGCGGCGTTACTAGGGATCAGGTCAAACAATAGGTTGAACATCAACGTGAAATCCCAGACGAATGGTTCCCTCGTCGCCTACCCCTTCGGTGTTGAGGTCTAGGATTGTCAATTTACTCAGGGGTGGGACTTGATATAGTAATTTTTGTGTGTGGTTGCCCTGGGACGAAGTAGTAAATAAACGAAGAATACAAGCCAATGATTGTATAATATAAAGTGACTTTCTTCTTAAGCTGCTGTACCCAAATGATTGACATCCTCCTCAACTTGAAGGACGAAGACTCTCGGTTTGCTCACATTAAGCGGGTTCTTGATGAGTAGATGAATCATCGCCAGATGTCTTACATATGTTCCCACCCCCATTAATGTCGGCTTGTCCGATAAGTAGTTTAAAGCACCTCTCCAACCTGAATCACTAGTTTCTTTACGAAAATTAATCCCCTACCCTTTATTACGATGATGGCAACTGCCTCTCCTCATACCTTAATTATTCGCCCAATCCAACATGGCGATTTAGATGCCATCCAATGTTTACTGTCCCTTACAACAACTACTCAAAGCCAATTATTGCTTGATCCCACCACTACGTTTGAGCGGTTTCGCCGTTGGTATGGTCTCATCAAGATATTAAATTTATTCCCCAACCCTGCTCAATATTCTTATTGTGGATTTGTCGCTGAAGTGGCAGGCAGGGTGTGTGGATTAATTCAGGTTTCACCCTTTAATTGTAGCCATAGTACCTGGCGGGTGGAAGGAGTGATAATTAATCCATTGGCTATTCCCCCACAAATAGGATTATTGCCCACCGATATTGGTTCCCAACTCCTCCGCTACTGTTTTGAAGAAATCTGGCAAGCTCGTACTTGGTTGGTTGAAGTAAATGCCAATGATTCTGCAGCGATCGCCCTTTACCGTCATAATGGTTTTCAATCCCTTGCCCATATCACCCATTGGAGTATCCCCCCTACCACCCTCTCCACCCTAGCTCAACGGGAACCCCATTTGCCCAACCTATTACCCATCAGCAATGCGGATGCTAAATTGTTATATCAACTGGATACAGCCGCAATGCCCCCCTTAGTCAGGCAAGTATTTGATCGTCATATTCATGACTTTCATATCAGCTTCTGGCAGAACATTATGGATGGATTACGGCAACGAACCACCTCTACTCAACTCGTCAACGGCTATGTATTTGAACCACAACGGAAGGCAGCGATCGGCTACTTTCGGTTGGAAATTTGTGAAGATGGTTCCCGACCACACCTTTTAGACTTGACCGTTCATCCTGCGTATACCTCTCTGTATCTCGAACTTTTATGTCAGATATCTCGTTTAGTCCAATCTGCACCACCCCAATTGATTCAATTGAGTTCTACCGATTATCAAACGGAACGAGAAGAATATTTAGTTAAGATCGGTGCTGAACGAATTGAACACACCCTAATGATGTCTCGTTCCGTTTGGCATAAATTGAGAGAAACGAAAGGGGTTAATTTGGAAATGCCCTTGTCAGAAATGTTGCAAAGCCTGAAGCCAGTTCGTAAACCTGTGCCCAGTCGCATTTCCATAGACTCTGCCCATCGATGGCGGTTATCCCATCATTCCTATCCTTTTGTTCTCAAATCCCACCGTTCCCCTCATCTTAAGCATCGATCCCATCAGTCCCTTCTCCCCCGACCCGATAGTGAATCCACTTCCCATTCCCCCTTAGACCCTACTTAGAACTTTCAGACTTGTTCATGAACTATATTTCAGCTATAGGCTTAGACGTGGGTAAAAAACGCATCGGTGTGGCTGGATGTGACGGCACCGGCTTAATAGCTACTGGCTTAACGACAATTCTCCGTACTTCCTTTCGTCAAGATGTCTATCAATTAAAACAACTTATTCATCAACGACGAGCAACGATTCTAGTTGTTGGTTTACCTTATTCCCTCAATGGTGAAATTGGCATCCAAGCCCAATTGATTCAACAATTTGCCCAGCGAATTTCCATCGCCTTACAGTTACCAATTGACTATATGGACGAACGGTTTACCTCTATGGAAGCGGAACAATTACTGAGGGATGAAAAGAAAAGTCCATCCCGGGATAAGGGGGCGATTGACCGCAAAGCGGCAGCAATTATTCTCCAACAATGGTTAGATGAAAGGCGTGCCCGCCTAAATTAAACCCTAAGCCCTCGTTGATTGACAAAAGTTGTATGCCCTCACCCCCAACCCCTCTCCCAGGGGGCGAGGGGAGCCGATCCACCCCTCCGGTTCCCTCTCCCATCGGGAGAGGGCTAGGGTGTGGGCTTTCGGGGTTTTGGCTGCGAAGTTTTGTCAGTCAATCAGCCCTAAGCCTTAGAATAATTGTAATGAAGGATAGGTATCTATATTATTCGTTTTACCAAACAACGGGACTCCCGCTATACTTAAGTTTTGATGGAAATATGCCTTCAGAACAAACCCTATTCATAATTAAATTGAGAAAAATCCATGGACAACCCCACTGTTACCTTACGTGATGAACTAGGTAAATCATTGAATTGCTATATTGAACAATCCCTGGAACATGATGATAGCGAATATGCTCTTCTTTTACCCATTGATACCCCAGTGGAAATTTTTGCCTGGTCTGATGAATCAGGAGAAGAGGAACCTATTTTAGTGGATGACCAAGAAGAATTAGATACTATTTTCCCAACAGCCTATGCTGTTTTACAAGAACAAAACCTGGTACTGAAACGGACTGCTGTAACCCTAACTGTGGAAGGTGAGCTACCTGATTTTGATGAGGAAGATGTAATATTGAATGATAATGGTGCCGACGATGGATATGGGGAAGAGGAAGAGTTAGAAGAGTTACAACTTCTGGCTAATTTTTATCATAAAGAACAGGAATACTCAGTTTACACTCCTCTAGATCCATTATTTATATTAGCTCGTTTGGATGAAGAAGGTCAGCCTACATTATTAAGTGCCGAAGAAATTGAGGAATTGGAACCAGTCTTAAGTGCCATGGAAGATAAATTTTTTGATACCTTGGACTGATTCACCTAACTTTTCATGAATTGGGGAAGTCTCTGGTGCCTCGTTGTCATATAAAGTAGGGGTGCGATCCACCCCTTAAAGTTCCCAGTTAGGTCTTGGTTAGTATGGCAAAATCCCGCTCTAGTTATGTTTGCAACCAATGTGGATCTGAATCGTTTCAATATTTTGGTAAATGTCCAAATTGTGGAGAGTGGAATTGCTTAGTAGAACAAGTACCTACAGGGGCGGTATCCCCAATCAATCCTTCTGCTACATCGAAGGCATTTCGACAGCGATGGCAGGAAGACCGATATTCTAATCACCCCCCCCAACCAAAAGCTTCGTTACCCCTTGCTGCCATTACTGATCACCCCCAGTCCCGGTTTTCATCGGGTTATATGGAATTGGATCGGGTGCTGGGGGGGGGGATTGTTCCTGGGTCTTTGGTTCTGGTAGGGGGTGACCCAGGAATTGGCAAGTCAACGCTATTGCTGCAAGTTGCCACCCAGTTGGCAACACATCAGCCGGTGCTATATGTTTGTGCTGAGGAATCTGGACAACAAGTCAAGTTGAGGTGGCAACGTTTGATTGATGGACAAACCCAGGTTGCTGATCCGAATCAAGTCTCTGCTCAGTTGGTTCAGGGGACAGCAGTTTGTCCATCCCTGAATCCCGACCCGTCTCCGTCCCTCTATCTACTGCCTGAAACGGATTTAGAGACGATTCTGTTGGAATTACAGTCTTTACGTCCGCCAGTAGCAGTGATTGATAGTATTCAAGCCCTATTTTTTGCCCCATTGAATTCTGCCCCTGGGTCAGTTGCTCAAGTGCGTGAATGTACTTCCTTGTTGATGCAATTAGCGAAACGGGAGACAATTGCTTTATTCATTGTAGGTCATGTGACAAAAGAGGGGGCGATCGCAGGACCAAAGGTTTTAGAGCATTTGGTTGATACGGTTCTTTATTTTGAGGGCGATCGGTTTGCTAGTCATCGACTCCTTCGTTCAGTGAAGAATCGGTTTGGCGCCACCCATGAAATTGGGGTTTTTGAAATGGTGAGTCGGGGATTGGCAGAGGTGTCTAATCCTTCCCAGTTGTTTTTAGGGAACGGGGAGGAACCCACTTCAGGAACAGCCACTATTGTTGCTTGTGAAGGCAGTCGTCCGTTGGTGGTGGAGTTACAGGCACTAATTAGTCCAACGAGCTATAGCTCCCCCCGTCGTTCAACGACTGGAATTGAGTATGGGAGGTTGTTACAAATTTTAGCAGTGTTAGAAAAACGGGTGGGAATCCCCCTATCTAAACTAGATGCCTATGTTGCTGCTGCTGCTGGGTTAAATGTGGGAGAACCGGCGGCTGATCTGGGGGTGGCAATGGCAGTGGTGGCTAGTTTTCGCGATCGCATTGTCAATCCCCGTACTGTACTGATTGGTGAGGTGGGTTTAGGGGGACAGGTGCGACCTGTTTCGCAGATGGAGTTACGGCTGAAGGAGGCAGCTAAACTAGGTTTCCAGCAAGCGATTGTCCCCAAGGGGCAAGAAATGAATGGAATAGGAATGGATGTCATTGCCGTTAGTCGTGTGGTGGATGCAATGGGTGCTGCATTTATGACCAATGGGTAACAGTAGTGACAATTCCCACCGTCAACCGCTAAGACCAGTCTGGTGGGAGTACCCCGCAGTTTAGATGGGTAAACCCTCATCAATAGTTTTCAGCCAAATTCATTTCCGTTCCTGAGGAACATGTAGCATAAACGGGCAGGTGGAAAGCCTGGAAAAGTATGATCTCCAACCAGTATGAGGGTCAAAAGTTTGCTACACAAGGGATCAGAGATGGAGGCAAATGTAACAAGGGGCATACTCCTCTAGGAGGTTAAGCCAAGTTCAGTGTAGAGGTCATCCTGTCAGCACCCACCTGAATCTCCCATGAACGAGCATAGTGACCATTTAAAGATAATAGTTGTTCATGGGTACCCTGCTCGATTATCTTTCCTCGTTCCAATACTAAAATTTGGTGAGCGTGAACAATCGTTGACAATCGATGGGCAATTACCAGTACGGTTCGATTATTTTCAAACTGAGCCAATGCCTGCTGTACTAGTCGTTCTGATTGACTATCCAATGCGCTGGTAGCCTCATCTAAGACTAGTATTTCTGGTTGCTTCAGAATCGCCCGAGCCAAAGCTAATCGCTGTCGCTGCCCCCCTGAAAGGCGATAACCCCGCTCTCCGATTATTGTGTCATAGCCTTGGGGTAAGAGTTGAATGAAATGATCAGCCTGAGCTAAGGAGGCAGACTCCCGAACCTCATCTGTCGTTGCATCCGGTCTGCCATAGCGAATATTTTCCAAAATGCTCTGGTTAAAGACAAATGTGTCTTGGCTAACCACCCCTAACCGATCCCGCCAACTTTCCAAACTATAATGCCGTAGGTCAATTCCATCGACTAAAATTGCTCCTTCAGTGGGGTCATATAAACCTATTAATAAATCCACCAAAGATGATTTGCCCGCTCCCGATTCCCCCACCAAAGCAGTCACAGAATTTTTAGGCAGATTGATTGACACTCGATGTAAAGCCGAATTCGGTATCCCGTCGTACCGCAATGTGACTTGGTCAAACACAATTCCCCTAGTCAATGTCTTAAAAGGCTCCCCGCCTGAACGGGTAAACTGTTTATCGGTAGTTCGCAAAACGTCACTTAATCGTTGCATATCGCCATAGCTGAGAGCTAAACCATTAGTAATATTCATAACCCCTTGTAATTGGACTGACAAGCGATTTAGAGCTACAATAAATGTTGCCAATGCTGGCAAGACAATATTTTGATCAATTAATAGTGATCCAACCCATAATAACCCCCCCAAAATCAACATGGTCAAAGAACTGTTCACCGGTGCTAAAATATTGGAATACAGGGCTTTTTTTTGCAATAGCCGATGGACTACCCCTTGTAATTGTTGGATTCGAAGGAT
>CAIUCS010000191.1 GCA_903897715.1 uncultured Synechococcales cyanobacterium | reverse complement strand
TGAAACATTACAGCGGCAACAATAGTCGGTGGGTAGCTGCCCGCTAAAATAGCTCGATGCCAGTCATCCTATTCCCTAACCCGTTCTGAAAATAATCTTGGAACGGGTTAGTCTTTTCTTAGCCTGATTTCCTTCCAAGGGGAGACTTAAAAATTATAAATCGTTGACATTATGCTCATCCCTCTGACTCGTAATACTTTTGATGAGTTGGTTCCTCCTTTAGCGACTGGTGTTCAATATATTTATTGTTGGGGAAAATTTTCTGATTTTCTGAAACGTTTACTAATTTCAGTCATCTTGGTTGCAGTATTTTGGGGCTTAAACGTCTTAATTGGAGAAGATTTTAATTTACTTTTTTTCTGTGGTGGTTTAGCATCTGGTTTCTATTGGTTGTGGATTCCAATTTATGGTGCAAGTCTACGAAATATTAAGCATCGACGGTATCGTTACTGTGGCTTTTGGCAAGGGAAAGTGTTGGATGTTTTTCTCACAGATGAAGTGATCGGTAAAGAGGAGACTGTAAATAGTCGAGGGGATTTAGTAATTGTTGAAAACCGAGAACGACGGTTAAATATGGAAGTAGGAGATGACAGTGGATTTTCTACTCAAATTCAAGTTCCATTACGCCGTGAACACAAATCTGTCAGAACTGGGCAAACCATTGAAATGGTGTTGTTCTCTTTTCAATCCGACCTACAAAAGATTGTTCAAGTCTCAGATGCTTATATTCCCAGCCAGAACCTATGGATTAGTGATTATCCATACTTAAGGAGAGATGCATTTATTGAAGTTAGTCGCAAGCTACAAAAAAAAGAGAAAGACTACGCTAGGTAGCTTGGCGAAACCCTAAACCAACGGCTGTTTTTCCAGTAAAGGTAGGCTGTGTGTCCCCTCCGAACCCCCATCTTGAATCGGGGGAAACCCACCCCCTATTTTTACTGCACCACTCAAAATCTACTCTAGACACTCCAAGACTTGTTGCACTGAAGAATATGTGGATTATTTATTGGGTTGGGGCGAAAGCTCCGATACTTAAGTGGGGGGTAAACTCATAAACTGAGTATAATAGAAAGTATGGTTAGCTATAAATCCAATAGTGTTGTCAGCACTCTATTCTTAACCATATTCCCAATGAAACCATTGAGATTCAAAATATGACTTCCCTAATTCTTGTTGTTTTAGTTGTTGTTTACATCGGTGGAATCTATAAATTTCTAAATGGGTTTAATCGAACCAACTTTACCAGTGGACGATTACCATTAGCCTTATTTTGGCCAGTTTTATTGATAGTCAATAAGTCTTACCGCCAAAATTTTAACAAGGCACTCAAAGGTTAACAAATTAATGTCAAAGAAAGAACTTCCCCAAGCTCCTACCGTTTTATCTTCAGAAAATAGGCATGGGGGCGATCACCCCCATCCCTCTCATTGGCAGCATCAATTATCCAATGTAGCCCAACGTTTTAACCGTGAGTATCATCGGGATGGATTTGACCTACCACCAGAAGTGGAAGCTATGGCAATTTTCCAAGATTGGATGAGCGGATCATTGCAAACTCAACTAACATCCTCTTTTTGGGAGTTGACAAAACCACGGAAGGGGGATCGATGTTTAGATTTAGGGTGTGGCATCAGTTTTTTAATTTATCCGTGGCGGGAGTGGAATGCGTTTTTTTATGGACAGGAAATCAGTGGAATTGCCAAAGATATCCTAAATTCCCGGGGACCCCAATTAAATTCAAAGTTATTTAAGGGAGTCGTACTTGCACCTGCCCATGAACTTAATTATCCGACTGAGCAATTCGATTTAGTGATTGCCACTGGATTTAGTTGTTACTATCCCTTGGACTATTGGCAAGCGGTATTGAAAGAAGTAGGGAGAGTTCTTAAACCTGAAGGAACTTTTATCTTTGATGTTCTTAACCCTAGTCTACCCTTATCAGAGAACTGGGCAATTTTAGAGACTTACCTTGGGGCAGAAGTTTTTCTAGAACCTCTCCCCCACTGGGATTCATTATTGCGTGGGCTGAACATCAACGTTATCAATCAACAATCGGGAGAATTATTTCATTTATATCAAGTAAGGCTTTAATTGTTTATAAACTAGTGATCTAACATGGTGTACCTTTGCCATGGCATCTGCTGTTTCCCAACTTCATTAATATTATGGATCCAAAGCAGGAACTCGACCAAACTCTGTTTAACTTTGAAGATATCCAAGCAGAACTGAACTATAAACGAGCTCAAGATACATTGCGTGAATTAGTGGCACGGTTAGATCTCACGGTTAAGGAACGGAAGGGACTAGAACCAGAACTGCAAGGGTTACAATCCATGTTGTATAAACTAGAAGATACTGTTGTCCATATTGCAGTATTTGGCATGGTGGGTCGAGGGAAGTCGTCTCTGCTCAATGCACTAATTGGACAGGATGTTTTTACAACTGGACCTACCCATGGGGTAACCCAGGTTGTTCAACAATCGAATTGGTTAGTTGATCACCAAGGGATTTCTCCAGGACTGGAATCAACTATTGTGCGTTTAACCCTATGTGGTCAGGGGCAATCCAAGGTGCAATTAATCGATACTCCTGGTATTGATGAAGTTCAGGGGGAGGAGCGGGAAGCATTGGCTCATCAGGTTGCCAAGCAGGCGGATTTAATTTTATTTATTATTGCTGGTGACATAACTAAGGTGGAATACGAAGCATTGCGGCGGTTACGACTGGCTAGTAAACCAATGTTATTAGTATTCAATAAAATTGATCAATTTCCCGATGCCGATCGGTTGGCAATTTATCATAAGATTCGAGATGAACGATTACGAGAACTCATTTCCCCTGATGAGATTGTCATGGCGGCAGCATCACCACTAGTAGCTAGGGCGGTACAGCAAGAAGATGGGAGGGTGGTGGCTCAGGTGGGTCGGGGTGCTCCGCGGGTGGAAGAATTAAAACTGAAGATTTTAGAAATTTTGGATAGGGAAGGGAAGTCTTTGGTGGCGCTGAATACAATGCTCTATGCAGACGAAGTACAAGAACAGGTGGTGCAGCGAAAGTTAATGATTCGCGATCGCTCTGCCAATCAAGTGATTTGGAATGGAGTAATAACAAAGGCTGTGGCGATCGCCTTAAATCCATTGACGGTAGCAGATATTTTAAGTGGTGCAGCCATTGACGTAGCTTTAATTTTAACCCTATCTCGACTCTATGGAATGCCCATGACCCAAACTGCGGCCATTGGATTATTGCGAAAAATGGCTATTAGCATGGGAGGAGTAACGGCAAGCGAATTTCTAGCCAATCTAGGCTTGAGTTCCCTAAAAACCCTCTTGGGAATGTCTACCATTGCCACTGGAGGTCTATCTATAGGAACATATGTATCAGTTGCCTTAGCTCAAGGGGGAGTTGCGGGGATTTCCACCCATGTTATTGGACAAACGACCAAAGTTTTCTTAGCCAATGGGGCAACATGGGGGCCTGAAGGACCTAAAGCAGTAATCAATCGGATTCTGGACTCACTGGATGAAACATCAATACTAAGTCGGATTCGAGTCGAATTACTCCAAAAAATAGGACATCCTTTGCTTAGGAACCATGAAAGTTGAGATTATTTCTTCCGATGTTCCAACTGATACAACCAGACCATCAAAGCAACTACACCAACTTGTAACCCAAGGTTTGGCAAGACTTCACTAATGGGACTACCCACCAATAACTGGGTCAAAAATGTAAATGCTCCAATCAATCCAGATGCACCAAACACCCAGTAAATTAATAACCGTAACCCCCGATACGGCGCTGCTGCCTCAGCCTGTAATGCAGCATATTGTTCAGGAGTTAGATGCCTGGAAGTGGAATTGACTGATTTCTTTGGAGAATGGGAGGGAAGGGATGGGATATTATCCATGGTGATTGACTGACTAACGAATCCATAGATTCAAATTTAAATACAGCAGTTATTATCTTTAGACTATATCGTGACAACTCCCATCGTCAACTGCTAAGAGCGGTCTGACGGGGGCTTCTCACATTCACAAATGAGAGTTCTTGTCTCACAGGCTGTGCATCCACTAAGCCTCCACAAGCAGGAAGCGATTGTCCTACCCTCCGTTTCAGTAGGTTCAAACGTGCGTTTAATCCCTGTCTAAACTAACTCCACCATTAGGGCAATCATGAACTCGAACTGACAAGTCTTTAACCACTCTTTCCTCACAACACTGGATGCTCCTGCTTCTGGCATCAACTTTTTGAGGGTGCCTGACGCGTTTTACCCCTACTGCTTGCACTATGTTCAAGAATGTCCGCCATGGAACATGGAGTATGGATTTAGCTAGTTTCGATTGTTCCTAATGGCAACACCGTTGATGGAGACGACCGTGTTAATATCTATTGTAAAATAACCAACCAAGTCTTTGCCCCTACAATCCCATCCACCTCCAAATTAAACTTGGCTTGAACTGCTTTCACCGACTCTAAGGTCTGGGCTCCAAAAATACCATCAACTTTACCTGAATAAAACCCCAACCGTTGTAAATTCAGTTGTAACCGTTCCACTAGGGAACCACGCATCCCTTCTCGGAGTATGGGCAACCTATCACCAATAGAATCAACAAATACCACTGGGCTTGATGAAATTGGGATAGTATCCCTGTCTGAGGGTTGGGAATCAGGAGCAGAAACCCTATTCTGGGGTTGATTTTCAAAATCAGATGGACGGGGAAACAAGAGTTGCCAGGTTGTATTACTAACAATTCCGGTGGGCTTTAGTTCACCTGAGTGCTGGAAATCAGTAACTGCAGTTGCGGTAACCTGTCCATAGATGCCATCAACGGGACCGCCATAAAAACCCAGTAGCTTCAGTAAGATTTGTAACTCGGTTACAAATTCACCACGACTCCCTAATTGCAAAGTAGGACGAGAAATAACCTGGGGAGATTGGGCAATCAAATGACTAAAGAGTAAATGGGGAGACGGATCATTCCCCACCCCAGAGTGGAACTCTAACGCTAGGGTAGGCTTTGCCAGTCCTATTCCTATCATCAGGGACGGAAGCAGCAGGAAACGGGAGGGGAGCAGTAGGGAGTGGACAAATTGACTAACCATTAGCTGAGGGTACGACGGAGGAGAGGTTGAATACCAACCAAAGCAATAGTACTAAAAGCCGTTAAAATTAAAATGCAGTGACTCATCGTAACACTACCCCAATCTGTTTCCATCACCACACTTGTAAATTGCCATTGGGAATGCAAATAAACATAACGAACCGGTTCTATTGCATAACTAAGGGGGTTTAAGCTGGCTACTACCCGTAACCAATTGGGCATAAATGCTAGGGGAGCCAGGGCTGTACTGGCAAATAATAATGGTAGGTTAGTCACAAAAATAACTGCAATCAGTTCAATGTGTCCCGGCAAGCTAAAGGTTAGTCCCAAACTTAACGCTGTTACTCCAACAACTAACAACAAAACAACTAGTCCAATCAATCCTAAACCGCCTATGTTGGGTAATCCTGCGCCTGTAACTGTGCCTAATGCAATAATTGCCGCTGTTTGCAATAAACTGAGGCTTGTAATAAATAAGGCTGAAGCTAGGACAATTGAAAATCGAGAGGCTAGGGGAGCCACCAACAGACGATTTAAAAACCCAAACTCCCGGTCAAACATAACGGGAAGTCCAGCATTTAGTGCTCCTCCAAAGGCGGTAAAAATAATCACCCCAGCTCCTAAAAACTGCCCATAGGTTTGGCTACCCCCAAATAAACCGGGTGGTACATTCTGAAACAATGCTCCAAAAAGTATTAACCACATTAATGGCTGAATAATACCCGCAATCAAGGTACTGGGACGACGTTGGAGTTGTATGAACAAGCGGCGGGTTAGGGCGAGGGTTTCTTGGATGAATTCCCTTGATACTAATCCCGGTGGAGTAGTCAATTGAGCAATAGGTAAGGAATTTTGTGGGATTGAATGGGGAATAGATGGGGAGGTAGTAGTGGAAGTCATAGTATAAAGTACCAAAAAATTGGGTTTATAGCCCCATCCCATTAGGGAGGCATTAGCTACTATTATACTGGTTGAAACTCGTCTGTTAATCTCCATTGAACCAGACAGTGACATCTAAAATCAAAAAGTTTTAATGTTCCAGATTCAACCAGAAGATGGAAAGTTTTGGTTTCCATATCCTCTGGAAATTAGAAAATCCTTGGGGAACTGATCTAGAGGGAGGAGAGTTTATTCTAAGTTCCTTTCAATAGTCCTAGACAAATGGCAGTCCACGCACCAATCAATGTATTAAGGACATTGACCAATTCATTGCTTAACCATACATAGCGGGTTTGTAGTGTAGCACCTACTACACTTTCAATGGTGGTGGCGATGAAGGCAGCAATCATACAAAGAGGAATCTCTGATAAATCTATGAGTTGGAACAACCAAGCAATAGTAGACAGAACAATTGCCCCCATTACTCCAGCCATGGTTCCTTCCAAGCTAACTGCTCCTTCCGTACCTTTGGGGACGGGTTGAAAAGTTGTAATTAAAAAAGTACGTTGACCGTAAGCTTTCCCCACTTCGCTCGCACATGTATCAGCTAATTTGGTACTATAACTGGCTACAAAACCTAAGGTTAACATGATTTTCCAGGGAGTTTGGTTATCACCCAGTGATAACCAGGGAATTACAAAAATTCCTATGGCACAAAGGGTAGCAATCAATGCCGAACCCCAAACATTTTCAGGACCCCTTAAACCAGCACGTTTTTCGGCAATGCCAGAGGCTTCTTTTTCAGACATCCCAATACGGGTGACAACAGAACCAATGAAGAAATACACTAGTACGATTCCATAACCTTGCCAACCCATACATCCCCAAGTCACAATTCCTAGAATGCACCCGTGGATATATCCAGCAGGTGTTAGTAGTTTTTTGGGAACTCGCAAGGCGATCATTAATAAAGTACCATTGATTCCAGTGCCAATTAACCAAGGGTACAGGGAGTTGTAAGGGGACATAAGGAAAATAAACGTTAGGGCGAGAGGCTGGCAAGAATATGAGCAGTGAGTTTAATTTGTTCGGGACTAAATCCTGCTTCGTTGAGATAACTTAAAAATTGACGATCTGCGAACCTTCCATCAATGGCAAGTGCCCGACGGTAAGTTATTTGAGCTTGTGAAATTTGTCTTGTACTCCATTCAGATAAAGATAGGGCAATCCAGGGGTGAGGATTTTCTGGTTCCAGTTGGGTGGCACGCATCCCAACTGCCAATGCGGGAGCATATAAACCTAACCGTTGGAAGGCAAGGCTGAGATTGTAATAGGCAATTTCATTATCTGGTTTTAACCATGCTCCCCATAGATGAAATAATATTGCATGGGATAAGTCACCCGATACCAAATTGGCAATGCCAATCGCATTGAATGCTTTTACTTGAGTGGGGTCATGGTTAATTACTGTCATTAATTCAGATTTAGCGGCAGTAGACTGACTGTCTAGATGCAAAGCCCAACCCAGCATAATGCGACCCTGTAAATTGTCAGGTGCTAGGCTGACAGATTGACGAAGTCGGGCGATCGCCAGGGACCATTGTCGTTGTTGTAAGGCTGTCAGCCCTTGCAGCCGATACTCAGCCGACTGTCGTTGTTTCATAGGATCAATCCCTGGCTGCCCTGATGACATTAATGGATCAGAAGGGAAACGGGTAGTCCCATATCCAACGGGTTCTAGGTATCCATACCAGGGTAGGAATACACCCACCACCATCAATCCATACAAAACAGCCCCACGAAGCCTCACATTACCCCCTATTTCCTAGATTGTTTGTCTGGGTGACAATGGAGCGTTGATTCATTTTAGTGGCAGTTCTCAAAATTTGCCCAGCTAAAATTCCAGCGCCAAAACCATTATCAATGTTCACCACACCAACCCCAGCGGCACAGGAGTTCAACATGGCAAGGAGGGGAGCCAATCCTCCAAAACTGGCTCCGTAACCAATACTAGTGGGCACGGCAATCACTGGACTATCTACAAGCCCGGCGACCACACTGGGAAGAGCACCTTCCATCCCGGCTACAACAATCAACACATCTGCTTGGGCAATGGTTTTACGATGACTCAGCAGTCGATGAATTCCAGCAACCCCCACATCCCAAAATCGGATAACTTGAAAGCCACACAATTGAGCAGTAACCGCCGCTTCTTCTGCCACTGCTAAATCTGCAGTCCCAGCTGATAATAAACCAATGACTCCAGGATGGAAAGGTTGATTTAGGGGCTCAGTAGAACTAGATAGGGCACAGATTCGGGCGTCAGGATAATAACGTAGATCCCGCACCTTCCTATGGAGTTGAGTAAAGACTGATGGGGAAATGCGGGTAGCCATTACCACAGGGCTGCGCTCACGCATGATTGCCATAATCTGGATAATTTGATCTGGAGTCTTGTCTTGCCCCCAAATTACTTCAGGAAAACCCGTGCGGAGTAATCGATGATGATCGATTGCGGCAAAATCTCCAACGATTTCTACATCCAAATATTTAAGTTTTTCCATGGCATCATGGGGAGTGATTTGCCCGGTGGCGATCCCCTCCAATAAGGTTTTTAATGCATCAGGGTGCAACACTGGGATGGGTCAAGCTCAGTAGGGGTGGAATTAGAATCATCTAGGGTTCCTATAATACTACATTACTTCCAGTGCATTCTAAATGGATAGTCCCAACATCGGGTCAAACGCAACAGGGAGCCATCAGTAGGGCCACTTCCAACTGCGGATACCTGGTTCATCCATCCCTTCTGTATAGGCATAATGGGTACATTCAATTATGCGATTTTTCATCCGTTCCTTTACATAGGCAGCACGGGAGCCCAGTTGGGGAACCCGGTCAATCACGTCAATCACCAGATTAAATCGATCAATTTGGTTTTTTATTGCCAGGTCGAGGGGAGTATTGATATTTCCTTTTTCTTTATACCCCCGCACATGAATGCGATCCTGATTACTTCGACGATAGACTAATTTATGGATTAACCAGGGGTAGCCATGAAAATTAAAAATGACGGGTTTGTCTGGCGTAAAAAGGGTATCAAAATCTCGATGGGATAATCCATGGGGGTGTTCTTGCTGATCATTTAAAGTTAGCAGATCCACTACATTAATAAACCGTATCTTCAGGGTAGGAAACTCTTCCCTCAATAGTGCTGTTGCAGCAAGGGACTCCATTGTGGGAATATCACCACAACAAGCCATTACCACATCCGGTTCATCGGGCTCCGTCCCACAATCATCATTACTAGCCCATTTCCAAATCCCCAGTCCCTTGGTACAGTGAGCAATGGCTTCGTCCATAGTTAGATATTGCAAATGCAACTGTTTGTCAGCCACAATCACGTTGACATAGTCCCGACTGCGTAAACAGTGATCAGCTACTGAAAGGAGGCAATTGGCATCTGGAGGGAAATAAACCCGAACCACATCCGGACTTTTGTTCACTACTAGGTCAATATAACCTGGATCCTGATGGCTAAAGCCATTGTGATCCTGTCGCCAGACTAGGGAAGATAATAGGATGTTTAGGGAGGAAACCGGGGCACGCCATGGAACATCCCTTTTGCAAATATCTAACCACTTAGCATGTTGATTAAACATGGAATCCACCACATGGGCAAAGGCTTCATAGGTATGGAAGAAACCATGGCGACCAGATAGCAAATATCCTTCTAGCCAACCCTGTAAGGTATGTTCACTTAACATCTCCATCACCCGCCCGTCAACTGCCAAGTTGCTGCCATCTTCATCTTCTGGTAAGTAATCCCCCATCCAAGTTTTCTGGGTAACTTCATAAACGGACTGGAGGCGATTTGATGCAGTTTCATCGGGACCGAACATACGGAAGTTTGTCATGTTTTTACGCATTACTTCTCGTAAAAAGCCCCCAAGAATATGGGTGTTTTCTACTTCCACGGTTCCAGGGTTGGAAACTGAGACTGCAAAGTCACGGAAGTCAGGCATCCGTAACTCTTTGCGGACAATGCCCCCATTAGCAATGGGATTCCCGCTCATGCGGCGATCGCCCCGTGGAGCGATAGTTTTGAATTCAGGTAGTAGAGTCCCGTTGATATCAAATAATTCATCTGGGCGATAACTTTTCAACCAATCCTCTAGTACCTTCATGTGCTGAGGATTCCCCTGCATTCCTCCCATGGGTACCTGGTGGGACCGCCAAAACCCTTCCGTTTTGTGACCATCTACAGATTTAGGACCAGTCCAGCCTTTGGGAGTCTTTAAAATAATCATTGGCCAACGGGGACGATTGACAACCCTGGTGGAGCGTGCCTCTTCCTGATAATGACGAATCTCTTGGATACACCTTTCTAGGGTAGATGCCATAGTTTGATGCATGAGTTCTGGTTCATCTCCCGCTACCCAATAAGGGTGATAACCGTAGCCCCGTAATAAAGATTCCAACTCTTCAGATGAAATCCGTGCCAAGATGGAAGGGTTGGAGATTTTATAACCATTCAGACTTAAGATTGGCAATACCGCTCCATCCCGAATGGGGTTAAGAAACTTATTAGAATGCCAAGCTGTGGCTAAGGGACCAGTCTCCGCTTCTCCATCCCCCACGACACATGTAACCAATAAATCTGGATTGTCATAGGCAGCCCCAAAGGCATGGGCAAGGCTGTAACCCAATTCTCCCCCCTCGTGGATCGAACCGGGTAATTCAGGAGTGCAATGACTACCAATACCCCCGGGAAAGGAGAACCAACGGAATAGCTTTTCCATTCCTTCCATATCTTCACTTTTATCCGGATATACCTCAGAGTAGGTTCCTTCCAAATAAACTGGACCAATCACACCAGGGGCACCATGACCAGGACCAGCCATAAAGATGGCATTCAAATCATATTTGTTGATGAGACGATTTAAGTGGACGTAGGAAAAACTTAAGGCAGGTGATGCTCCCCAGTGACCCAAGAGTCGTCGTTTAATATGAATTTCTTTCAAAGGCTCTCGCAAGAGGGGGTTCGCTCGCAGATAAATCATTCCTACGGCTAAATAGTTGCAAGCCCGCCAATAGCCATGGATTGCATGAAGTTCTTCGGAGGAAAGAACATCGGTTGAGAAAGTTGTCAGAGTCATGGGTAGAGTATTGGTAATAGAATAAGGATCAAAAACGGATGTAGAGGGGGAATTGTGCTGACCCGGACATGATATCAAACCGTTACCATCATCTTATAGTAGTATAAATTCAAGTTTATTGCGGTATTGCCCATGACCCTCACCTTATTTTTTTTAAGGCACGGCGAGACCGTTGCCAGTCAATTTGGAACCTACTGTGGTCGCCTTGATATTGAACTGACTGGGTCAGGTTTACAAATGGCTGAAGACTTTGCCCAATCCTACCGAAGTTTTAATTGGGTGGCTGTTTATTCTAGCCCATTACAACGAGCAATGGCTACTGCCCACCCCCTCTGTCAAGCTTTAGGCATTACTATTCATCAACGACCAGGGCTCCAGGAAATTTTTTATGGTCAATGGGAGGGTAAAACACCTACGGAAGTGAGGCGAGATTTCCATACCGACTATGTAAAATGGTTGGCTGACCCAGGGTGGAACAGCCCAACTGGGGGTGAAAAGGGAATTGATATTGCCAGACGTAGCTCTGAGGTTTTGGAGGAAATTGAGCAAACCCACTCCCATGGAAATGTATTAATCGTGTCCCACAAAGCTACTATTCGCATTATGGTTTGTACGTTATTAGGGATTGACATCGGTCGTTTTCGCGATCGCTTAAACGTTCCAGTTGCAGCCCTTAGTGTGGTAGAAATGGGAGAACGGGGACCCTGTTTACACCGCATTGGAGACCGAAGTCATCTGAGACCAGAACTTCAGGCACGGGAAGGAAATTAAACTGATGAAAATTTTAGTCTTCAATGGGGGATCCAGCAGTCAAAAAAGCTGCTTGTATGACATTGGAGAAACCCTTCCTGATTCTCCCCCCCATCCCCTTTGGGATGGACAAATTGATTGGGGTATCAGTCCAGCTCAAATAATAATTAAAACTGGTGGGTCTAAAACAATGACTTTGCCTGCTCCTAGGGATCGCAGACAAGCATTGAAAGAGTTAATCTTTACCCTAATCCATGGGGATCAACCCATATTAAATTCTCTGAACGAAATTCACAGGGTAGGGCATCGGGTTGTTCACGGAGGCAGTCGCTATCAACAAAGCACCCTGATTACCCCTCAGGTGGAAGCAGAAATTGAACGATTAATTCCTCTTGCCCCAAACCATCACCCATCCCATTTGGAGGGCATTGCAACTGTAAGGCAGATATTAGGGGATATTCCACAAATTGCCGTTTTCGACACAGCTTTTCATGCTCAAATTCCTGACTTTTTAGCAACCTATCCCATTCCCTATCAATGGTTTGAACAGGGGATCCGTCGCTATGGGTTCCATGGCATTAGTCACCAATACTGTGCTCATCGAGCAGCTTACCTACTAAGACGTGAATCCCACGAGTTAAGAATCATCAATTGTCACTTAGGTAATGGTGCATCCTTAGCAGCCATTCGGAACGGCATTAGTATTAATACAACCATGGGGTTTACTCCCTTAGAAGGGTTGATGATGGGGACTCGATGTGGTTCCATTGACCCATCAATCCTCATCTATCTATTGAAGAACCAGAATATTAGCATTGATGAATTAAACACTCTTTTATTTCACGAATCCGGACTAAAAGGAATTTGGGGGAAGTCAGGAGATATGCGAGAGATTATAGCAAGTTGGAATGGAGGGGATAAACGAGCTGGCCTTGCGTTGGAGATGTACATTGAACGACTTAAATCAGCTATTGGCTCCATGGCAGCCACTTTAGGCGGTTTAGATTGTTTAGTATTTACTGCAGGGGTGGGGGAAAATAGTGCATTTGTCAGGGAACGAACCTGTGACGGACTTCGTTTTTTAGGGATAAAACTAGATACGACTCTCAATGAACACGCTACCTCGGATAGTGATATTGCAACCCCTGACTCTCGGGTTCGTATTCTGGTTATCCACACCCAAGAAGACTGGCAAATTGCCACCGAATGCTGGCTTTATAACTGCTCTTCCCTTAGGCGGCTCTGACTGGTTATAAATTTAATGGGAAGCCTGGCGAAATTACCCGTTTTCAATTAGAGTTGTTGCGAAGTAGGTTTTTTGCCAAATTTAGTCCTTATTTGATAAGGGTTTCAGATACACAGATATTTAATTCGCCACAACTCTATTTTTTTAGTTGATATATGACGGTGTAGCGATAAACTTTAGGATACAAACCATGAAGGGTTCCCAACCCCTTTGTTCCCTTTTAAACCAATTTCCACCAGTGGCATCAAGTAGCGATCGTCAAACAATACGTACATTATGGAGTCAGTTTCGGACCCTCTATCCCCACGCCAGCCTTACCGCTGAATTAATCCATAATCATGAAAATTACTACATCGTCATGTCAGTGATCCACATAGACGGGGTGGTGGCATCGTCGGGAATGGGAGCCGGTGAAAGCCCTGAAATAGCTGAAGATAATGCTCGTACTAGGGCATTAGAAATCCTGGGTATTTATCCATCCCTATCAACATTGGAATCAGGGTTGCCCCTACTTTCTCCGCCTTTACTTCCTAATTCATCCCAATCTCCCCCTGAGCCTGTATCCCAGGGTGAACCTCATCGAGTGCCAAATAAGCCACTGCCTGCACAACCCAAAACTACCCCCAAACCAGTTCAAAGTGGAGAAAGTTCTGAACTAAATCCTCCTGAACTTCTACCATCATTTGATTTATCCGATGTGATTGCCCAAACTGATGTGGAAATTCGCCGATTAAATTGGACAGTAAAGCAGGGACAGGAGCATTTGCAAAATTTTTACCACAAAAAATCTCGTCAACAGCTTACAGATGACGAGTTACTTGATTTTCTGGAATACCTGCAATCGTTACCTTAATGAACAAAAAGGTACAATCAAATTCTACCAGCTAGACTTGACTACACCAGGAAGTAACCCTTGGTGAGCCATTTCCCGAATGACATGGCGGCATACTCCAAAATCCCGATAATATCCACGGGAGCGTCCTGTAGCCCAGCAACGATTCCGAACCCGGTTCGGAGAACTATTGCGGGGCAGTTGTTGTAATTGATGATGGATGGCAATTTTTAGATCGGGAGTGGTGGCTTCAGCTAGTTGTTCCTTCAAGGATGCCCGCCGGTCAGCATACTTTTCAACTAGTTTGCGTCGTTTTGTTTCCCGTTCCACCATACTTTTCTTAGCCATGAACGATTCTTATTCTCCTAGGGTATAAGGCTTACGTTATTTTAGAGTAGCATAAAAATAAATCAGTCTACAATTGTAGCTTGGTAACAATTCCTACGCTAAAGGTTTAGTAAAATTCTTCCCGGGTAAAACAGGAGTGCGCGAGGAAATAGCCAAGGAAGTCCCGGACGTTTGCCAGTTCCGGTTGCTTCACTGATCATCGAAAATACGTTTTTTTTAATCATCCCCCAAGGAACCTTCAGTGGCATGGAACCCTTGGGGAAATCAATTCAAGATGTTTCATCAATCAATAATTAGGTTAACTCCTGCCCTTTAGGACATAAGAAGTTATACTAGGAATACGTTGCTGGGGCATCGACCGTTAGGTTGGGTCATGTAAGACGGGTTACCCCTCTGCGATCGCCATTTGACCCTAGAATCCTCAAAGCTTAGCCAGAGGAGCATGTCAACCGCACATTTCAGCCAACTGCCAAAGTTCTTTACTGCTTTGGGAGTGAATATGTCAACATTTCATCATTTCTCAGGAAACGCCGTGACAGACGTAGGACAGTATAAAAGCACCGTTAATTTGCCCCAAACATCCTTTGAAATGCGAGCCAATGCCGCGAATCGAGAACCAGAACTACAACGGTTTTGGCGGGAGCATCGAATTTATGAACAACTTGCCCAAACTAATCCTGGAGAACCCTTTATCCTCCATGACGGGCCACCCTATGCCAACGGTTCCCTACACATGGGTCATGCCCTTAATAAAATATTAAAAGACATTATCAACAAATATCAGCTACTACGTGGACGGAAGGTACGGTATATTCCTGGTTGGGATTGTCATGGATTACCGATTGAGCTAAAAGTATTGCAAAACCTGAAACCACAGGAACGGCAACAGCTTAAACCAGTGGAACTTCGGCAACGGGCAAGGGAGTTTGCCCTCAAAGCCGTGGATGAGCAACAACAAAGTTTTCAACGGTATGGGGTCTGGGGTGAATGGGAACGTCCTTATCTCACCCTGCTCCCCCAATATGAAGCGGCTCAAATCGGAGTATTTGGGCGGATGGTCTTAAATGGTCATATTTATCGGGGACTTAAACCCGTCCATTGGAGCCCCAGTTCTAAGACGGCATTAGCTGAGGCGGAACTTGAGTATCCAGAGGGACATGTTTCCCGGAGTATTTATACGGCGTTTGAAGTAACTAGCCTATCCTTACCACTGCGATCGCCCCTTGACCCTTATCTGGGTGAATTGGGGGTGGCAGTGTGGACTACTACCCCATGGACTATTCCAGCGAACCTGGCAGTGAGCGTGAATCCAGAACTGGTCTATGCAGTTGTTGCTCTTGGTCCTAACCATCCCGGATGTTTTCCCTATCTCATTGTAGCCGCTGATTTAATAGAACGATTGGCTGTCACCCTGGGGACATCCTTAACGATACAAGCAACTGTAATGGGTAAAACCTTGGAGCATACCACCTATCGTCATCCCCTTTTAGATCGCCAAAGTGAAATTATCATTGGTGGAGACTATGTTACCACTGAATCAGGAACCGGTTTAGTTCACACTGCTCCGGGGCATGGGGTGGAAGACTATGGGGTTGGGCTGCGCTATGGATTACCAGTTTTAGCTCCTGTGGATGGGGATGGACGGTTTACTGCTGAGGCAGGGGAGTTTGTTGGGTTGAATGTGTTAAAGGAGGGTAATGCTGCCGTTATCGATGCCCTCAAGTCAAAGGGTGCCCTCTTAAAAGAAGAACCCTATGCCCATAAGTATCCCTACGATTGGCGCACGAAACAGCCCACTATTTTCCGTGCTACAGAACAATGGTTTGCTTCAGTGGCAGGGTTCCGGGAAGAAGCGTTGCAAGCCATCGCCTCAGTTCAATGGATTCCATCCCAGGGAGCAAACCGCATCACCGCCATGGTAGGGGAACGTTCAGATTGGTGTATTTCCCGCCAACGAAGCTGGGGAGTGCCGATTCCAGTTTTTTATGATGAGGAAACAGGGGAACCCCTATTGAATGCTCATACCATCAGCCATGTTCAAGCCATTTTTGCAGAACACGGGTCAGATGCTTGGTGGAACTTGACCGTAGATGAACTCTTGCCCCCTGCTTATCGTAACAGCGATCGCCGTTATCGTCTGGGGACAGACACCATGGATGTGTGGTTTGATTCTGGGTCTTCTTGGGCGGCTGTCCTTCAAGATGGTAATGGTCATGGTTATTCTCTGCCCTATCCTGCTGATTTATATTTGGAGGGCTCCGATCAACATCGGGGTTGGTTCCAATCTAGCCTATTGACCAGTGTTGCCGTGAATCATCATGCCCCCTATAAGACTGTACTCACCCATGGGTTTGCCTTAGATGAACAGGGACGCAAGATGAGTAAATCCTTAGGAAATGTGGTAGACCCGCGGGTAATCATCGAAGGGGGTAAAAATCCTCAACAAGAACCAGCCTATGGAGCCGATGTACTCAGATTATGGGTGTCTTCGGTGGACTATACCAATGATGTATCCATTGGTAAAACCATTCTTAAACAAATGGCTGATGTTTACCGAAAAATCCGCAACACTGCCCGGTTTTTATTAGGGAATTTACATGACTTTGATCCAAGCCGACATGCCATCCCCACTGATCAACTTCCAGAATTGGATCGCTATATCTTGCACCGTATGACGGAAGTATTTGATGAAATCACTGATGCATTTAACACCTATCAGTTTTTTCGGTTTTTCCAAACTATTCAAAACTTTTGTGTGGTAGATTTATCTAATTTTTACTTGGATATTGGGAAAGACCGACTTTATATTAGTTCCCTTGATTCTTTTCGCCGCCGCAGTTGCCAGACCATCATTGCCATTGCCCTAGACAATTTAACCAAAGCCATGGCTCCGGTTCTATGCCACTTGGCTGAAGAAATTTGGCAGAACTTACCCTATCCCCCGTCCACCCAATCCATATTTGCCGCCGGTTGGCTGCACATCGATCCAAGTTGGCGAAACCCTGAGTTAAATCATCGCTGGCAGGTTATTCGTGAACTACGGGCTGAGGTGAATAAGGTCATGGAGCAGGCACGGGCTGAAAAGGTCATTGGGGCTTCCTTAGAAGCAAAAGTGCGCCTCTATGTTCCTGATGCTGACCTGAGAAAACAATTACAAAAACTCAATCCCTCTCCCCTCACCTTGGAAGTAACCAATGGGGTGGATGAATTACGATTTTTATTCATTGCTTCTCAAGTGGAGATCGTTTCCAGTTCAGATACCCAACCCCAGGAGCAATATGCCAGTCAAACATCCCGATTTGGCATAGGAATTACCCCTGCCGATGGGCATAAGTGCGATCGCTGCTGGAATTTTTCCACCACTGTTGGTGAATCTGCAACCCATCCCCTGCTTTGTAACCGCTGCGAAGCCGCCTTAGGGGGTATATTTTAGGTTTAGTCGAATCGGAATGAACCTTGGAATTGTTTATTGGAATTTCGTTGCTTTCCTATGCCCAACACTCGGTTAAAACTGTTAGGGAATTACCTCCGTCCCCATTGGCAAACTGTAGGGTTTGGCATTCTATCATTATTTCTGGTGAATGGTATTGGTGTGTATATCCCCCTGCTCATTCAACGGGCTATTGATGACCTACAGATTACATTCACCCTCTCCAAACTGGAGGGTTACGCCTTACAAATTTTAGTATGGGCTTCTGCCATGCTACTGATCCGGATGGTCTCTCGGATTTTAATTTTTGGAATAGGTCGGCAAGTGGAGTTTGATTTGAAACAAACCATTTTTGCCCATCTATTAACCCTAGAACCCTCCTACTTTAATACAATCACCATTGGCGACCTTATTAATCGAGCCACCAGCGATGTGGATAGTATTCGTCGATTGCTTGGGTTTGGGATGTTGAGTCTGGCTAATATTTTATTTGCCTACGGTCTCACCTTACCCCTCATGGTATCCATCCATTGGCAATTAACCCTAGCTGCGATTTCAGTCTATCCCGTAATGATGGGTATGGTACAACTATTTAGCGATCGCCTACGCCACGAACAACAAGCTGTCCAGCAAACTCTTTCTGATCTCAGTGAATTAGTACAAGAAGACATCAGCGGAATTGGGCTGATTAAGATTTATGCTCAAGAAGACAATGAAAGACAAGCTTTTCAAACGCTCAATCAAGAATTGATGTCTGCCAATTTGGATATGGCTTTGACCCGTAACCTTCTGTTTCCCTTGTTAGGTGGGTTGGCAAGCCTTAGCTTTCTGGTTTTACTATGGTTGGGGGGTAGTGAAATTGCCAATGGAACCATTTCCATTGGTAACTTTGTTGCCTTACTTTTGTATGTGGAACGGTTGGTCTTTCCCACTGCCCTACTAGGGTTTACCATTACTACCTATCAACGGGCAGAAGTCAGTATTGACCGGGTTGAGGGGATCCTACAGGTACAACCCCACATACAGGATACTCCCTCTTCCATCCCACTACCATCTGGCGATGTGCAAGGGGAATTAACAGCACGACATTTAACGTACACCTACCCCGGAGCCAGCACCCCAGCCCTCAATAATATTAATTTCACCATTCGACCAGGGGAAAAGGTGGCAATTGTTGGTCCCATTGGTTCTGGTAAATCGACACTGGCTAATGCTATTCCTCGTCTATTGGATATTGACCCAGGACAGTTGTTCCTAGACCAAACGGATATTACCCAGATCACCCTCGGGGATTTACGCCAGGCGATCGCCTATGTGCCCCAAGAAAGCCTACTATTTAGTGCCACGGTTCAGGATAATATTCGCTATGGCAATCCGGTCACTGAACTGAATACAGTCACACAATTAGCCAAGCAAGCCCACATCCACGACGAAATTCTTAACTTTCCTAAACAATACGACACTTTAGTGGGGGAGCGTGGTATCACCCTTTCCGGTGGGCAACGGCAGCGTACTGCCCTAGCTCGGGCGTTCTTGGTAGACTCCCCCATTCTATTGTTAGATGATGCCTTATCCAGTGTTGATAACCACACTGCTTCCAAAATCCTTCAACAACTGTCCAGTGGACATCAACGGAAAACCATTATCTTTATTTCCCACCAACTCTCCGCTGCTGCCACAGCCGATCGTATCTTGGTAATGCACCACGGGGAAATAGTACAGTCTGGTTCCCATGCTCGCCTTAGTCAAGAACCCGGACTCTACCAGTCTCTGTGGAGGCAACAACAACTTAACCAAGATTTGGGGTAAGCCTATCAACTGATATAAGTGTCATTAGTCACGGTAATTAGTTCATGAGTAACAGCATTAAGAACACCAAGGACAGTAAAACGCTGTCTTCCTGCCCCAGTCTTGATGTTGTTGGTATGAATAACGTCAGTTATGGATAAGCCTGGGGGAGCAAGTTTGAGTCAAGCGCAATGGAGGTTTTTGGGTTGGTGGCAGTAGGCAAGTAATCCCCCAACTAGGTTGACCAGGAAGTTGACCGGGGAGGGATGCCAGGAGTACTCGATGGGAGAGATGTTTGTCAACTGGTCAATGATGGTTTCGATGATGGATCCCGGTCGCAACAGCAAGGGATTCTTCATAGTGCGCCGCAGTTTGGTGATGAGTTGTACTACGGTCTGCTGCCAGAGTTGTTTTGCTAACTTTTGCAAAACATAGCCTTTGTCGGCGAAGACCTTGTCGAAGATCTGCTGCCATAGCTTGGGCACAGGAGTTCGGTCATCGGTGTTATCAGGAGTCAGGGTAAAGTTGACCAATTCCCCTTGGTC
The DNA here is from genome assembly GCA_903897715.1 of uncultured Synechococcales cyanobacterium. GTDB lineage: Bacteria > Cyanobacteriota > Cyanobacteriia > CAIUCS01 > CAIUCS01 > CAIUCS01. The sequence continues at coordinate 157 of CAIUCS010000191.1, read as the reverse complement.
ATTGACGACCAAATGGAGTGTGAAGCCGAAGAACCAGTCCACTGATGTCTGCCCCGCTCAACTAACAAATCAAACACTTTGTGCTGATTGATGGGGCGATGTGGCACAAGACTGGTCGAGTCCATGAAGCTAATCCCATTGCCCAAAGCAGGAGGGC
>CAIUCS010000190.1 GCA_903897715.1 uncultured Synechococcales cyanobacterium | reverse complement strand
GTCGAGCCCGCCTACACCAACATCCTCCACGCCCTCCGTCTCGAGCCCGCGAACAGCACCTACCTCTGGAGCGCCGCGCAGCTGGCCGCCGAGGGCTACCAGCGCAGCGACGTCGCGCTCGCCCTGGTCGACACCGCGATCCGGTGCGGCTTCACCGACTTCGCCGCCGTCCACGCGTTCGCGCCGCTCCGCCTGGAGCTCTCATCGCCGCGCGGCCAGTACATCCTCCAGCCCTGGGTCCAGGCCGAGTGCCGCCCCAGCCTCCTGACCCACTCGCTGACGCTCACCAACCACGCGGCCTACGCGCTGAGCGACCTCGACCTCAGCCTGCGCGTCCGCTACGAATCGCAACTGCGGCTCTGGCGAAAAGGAATTATGCACGTGTCATGGTTTTATAAGTCCTAGTGGAAAATAAATATAATGTATTGGGCTACCATTCGGTTAACCACACCTCAATATTACCCACTATGTTAACTTTTGTAAAGGGGTTTGTCGCTTCCCGCTCATTTTTTAGTAAGGGTTGGGAAATGAGATTAATTTTCTTTTTCCTTCAAGCCTAGTTCAACCTACGTTCCTCCTATCCATGAATCCCACCGATAATTTAATTATTGATGTCCAAGACTTACATGTGGAATTTCCACTGATAAATCATTCCATTCGAGCATTGAATGGCATATCATTTCAGGTGCAACGAGGGCAAACCTTGGGTTTGGTTGGTGAATCTGGTTCAGGTAAATCCGTGACATCGCTGGCAATTATGGGGTTGTTGCCTGTACCCGGTCGGATCACCAGTGGACATATTCGGTTTTATGGTAGTGGACAAGGTAGGGGTGCAGTAGACTTTGCCAGTCTGACATCGAACCAAATGCAACCATTCAGGGGTCGCCAAATCGCCATGATTTTTCAGGATCCCATGAGTTCATTAAACCCTGTATTTACCTGTGGATTTCAAATTAAAGAAGCAATTCGTGCCCATCAGAGGGTGACAGAAGCCATGGCTCAACAGCAAGCTATTGGTCTCCTTAAACGGGTGCGTCTATTGCCAGACCAACACCAGCCCCAAGAAGAACGGGCGATGCTAAACCGTTATCCCCATCAATTATCCGGTGGACAGATCCAACGGATGATGATTGCCATGGCTCTTTCTTGCAATCCTGTTCTATTAATTGCTGATGAACCCACAACTGCATTGGATGTTACCGTCCAGGCAGAAATATTGGAACTACTCCGCCAGCTGTGTACTGACTTACAGATGGCTATGATTTTTGTTAGTCATGATCTGGATGTGGTAGCAGGGATTGCCGACCGGGTCGCCGTAATGTATCAGGGAAAAATTGTAGAACAGGGAACCATTCCAGAACTATTTGTCCATCCCCACCATCCTTACACGAAGGGATTACTCACCTGCCGCCCACCCATTGATCACCATCCAGAACGCCTGTTGACAGTGGCTGATTACATGGAGGTGGTGGAGATGCCTGAAGGGGAACCGATGATCACTGCCAAACAACCGGCTTTACCCAAAGAGGTGGATTTAGAAACCATAACTGCCCGTTTACAATGGTTAACGCACCAGTCTCCCCTCTTATCCGTGTATGGCTTAAGTGCATCTTTCCCCAGTAGTGTGGGGCTGGGGCGCAGCCAGCGACCGGTGAAGGTGGTGGATGATGTGACCTTCGCCGTTTATCCTGGAGAAACTTTGGGGTTGGTGGGGGAATCAGGTTGTGGAAAGACGACCTTAGCTCGGGTAATATTACGGTTGGTGGAAGCATCTGCTGGGCAGATATTTTTTGATGGACTTGATGTGCGCCGGTTGAAGGGAAATGGGCTGCACCAGTTTCGCCGTGAAGCCCAACTCATTTTCCAAAATCCATTTAGCTCCTTAGACCCCCGGATGTCTGTGGGAGAGGCAGTGATGGAACCTTGGGTTATTCATCAGCCAAGGAAGGGGAAGCAGGATCGTCGCGATGGCGCAGTGTATTTACTGGAAAAGGTTGGACTGGGACCCAGTGCCCTCAATCGTTACCCCCATCAATTTTCCGGTGGACAGCGGCAGCGTATTTGTATTGCTCGTGCCCTAGCCCTGAATCCAAGGTTAATCATTTGTGATGAGTCGGTGTCTGCTTTGGATGTATCAGTTCAGGCACAAGTCTTAAATTTATTAAAAAGTCTCCAGGTGGAATTTCAACTGACAACCATTTTTATTTCCCATGACTTAAGTGTAGTAAAGTTCATGAGCGATCGCATTATGGTTATGAACCGGGGCAGAATTGAAGAGATTGGACCTGCCGAACACATTTATCGTAACCCTCAACGGGACTATACCCAAAAGTTGATTGCCGCTATCCCACCATCAACCTATGGGAAAACAGCTTGACAGAATTACTCCACAAACTTCCTATCCCTGGCGATGAAAACCGTTGTAACACTCAGTTTAATCTTCCTTCAGGTAGCGTGGACGTTCTTTTTGAGTCTTTTGTAACTCCTGTGCCAGCTTGTCCCAGTGAGATTGCTCAATTTGGTCAATGAATCGATCTAATGTTTGTCGATACTGATGGAGCGATCGCAGTAAACAGGATTGATTGTACTGAGCCATCATGGTTCCTAATTCTGGATTTCCTCCCCCCACCCGACTGGTATCGCGGAAGCCACTGCTGGATAACTGTTGGGATATTTGTTTGACTGTGGTATTATCCTCTTCCAGGCAGGCGGCAATTAGGCTGGCACTAACAATAACCGGGAGATGGGAAATCCACGCTACACTGCGGTCATGGTTACTAGGACTGCAATGGTATAAACGGGCATTTAATGAATGGACTAGTTTCTCTACCCTGGCTAATGCTTGGGGAGACGTGTTATCTACGGGAGTGAGGACATAGGGGCGATTGGCAAATAAACCGGGAGTTGCGGCACTGATGCCGTCTGTGGTTTTACCAGCCATGGGATGCCCTCCAATAAACTGTTTCCACAAAGGGCTAATTGCTTCAACAATAGGTTCTTTAACGGAACCAACATCAGTTAAAATAGTATCAGGTTGTAAGTATGGAATTAACTGTTGTACGGTTGGTACAATTGCAGCGATGGGGGTGCAGAGAAAAATCACCTCCGTATCTTTCAACAACGATAGGTGGATGCTGGCGTGATCAACTATTCCCATTGCGATTGCTTGATCGCCAGTTTCGGGTTGACGGCTGACTCCCTTAACGGTATGCCCTAGGGTTCGTAGGTCAAATCCCAGTGAGCCACCAATCAAACCTAAGCCAACAATTCCAATCTCCACCTTGGGTCTCCATTCCAATACTTGTTTATCTTTCAAAATTGTGAAAACTCATCAGCTTTGGTTGCATACTGAGTGCCCAATCATAACGCAGTAGAAACCATGGAGCTTTCCTCTGAACCCATTCAGAATTCTGGTCTACCCCAAGAGCATCACCCCCCCCGACCACGGGATGATGGGGGCGGGGATAACGATACTCACTGGAACGCCCCCATTGGTGAAATCTTAGCTTGGATCAGTCACGAGTTTAAAACCCCCCTCACTGCTATCCTCGGATTATCGAGCTTATTAAAAGAACAAGATTTAGGGGAACTAAGCGATCGCCAGCTTCATTATATTAATTTAATTCATCAGAGTGGAAGTCATTTAATTCTGTTGTTAAATGAAATACTCTTATTCACTGAACTTCAATCTGGTTCG
>CAIUCS010000189.1 GCA_903897715.1 uncultured Synechococcales cyanobacterium | reverse complement strand
TGTGTCTGCTCCACCAGAAACTTGAACATATAGTCCCTGCGTTTTAGCATAGAGCCATTTACAGCACTCCATTCAGAGAAAATAATCGGTTGCTTGGTTTCGGGGTTAGTAAAGTCCAAGGCATCACCCCACAGGATATTCCTACCAAACAAGAACATAGCACTTCGCCTGCATTCCTCTTTGCAATTGTCCTTGAATAATACTGTATATCGCTCGTCAAAAATCGTAAATAAACGATCTCGGCATTCTTGGGCATTATCTTCCAAAATATCTACCCCGTAAATGCTCGAAATCGCCAGCACTGCATATCGTTCCCATTCAATTTGGCTTTTGCTGTATCGCTGGTCAACTACGTTCAGCTTACGTTGAAGTACCTCAGCCAGAAAATTGCCGTTTCCACATGCGGGTTCCAGGAACCGAGAATCTATACGCTCCGTTTCGTGTTTCACCAGATCAAGCATCGCTTTTACTTCACGCTCGTGGGTAAAAACTTCACCGTGATCGGCAACCCTTTTTTTTGACTTTACTTGTTCTGCCATTTAAGTTGATTTATTACCAATATCACCAAGTTTTGTAGGATTAATCAGATCCCGAATGTCACAGCCAATGGCACCAGCAATTTCATACAATTTAGAAAGGATAGGTTGAACAATGTTGCTACACCATTGACTTACAGAAGATTTAGCAACGCCAAGGGGCATGGTACTCCCCAATATCAAGACAGCAAAAGAGTACATTTAAGCACTAATCTCACTGAATAGAACATTAGTCCTTTGTTAGATTGTGGAACAGGCTTCCAACCTGTTTACAGCTAGGACAACAGAAAACAGGAAACTGCCATGGCTCCAACTAGTCGAATTACTCAACTGTTAGATAGTGGAACAGGCTTCCAGCCTGTTCCAAGCTAGGACAACCGCCCCACATCTTATATTCAATTATACACCGCTACTTACTTATGTCGTTTTCGCTGCATGGCTTGCAATATCCTCCGGATAATTCAGTAGACTGGTTCTAGCGAGACTCTCTTATTAGCCTGTCCGAAATATAGGGAGTATTATAGGAGTACATCACACCACAGTCATGGATTGGGTAAAACAAAAAGGCAAAAAGTTACCTGATGCGATCGCCCCAGAAAATATCCCCGACGTTGGCGAATTGGATGAACTGGAAACATTTGTCGGATCAAAAACACAAGATTTGGGTGTGGACAGCAGTAGACCATTTCCCTAAGGGCATCCTAGCTTAGACTTTAGGTGATCATAGTGTTGAGACTTTTGAGCCATTATGGACAGGTGACATGGCAATGCTATTTCTACGTCACTGAATGTATCATTATTCTACTAAAAAATTATAGGTTTTTAGTAGAATCATTTATATTATAATCAATCAAAGGAAGCACGGTTGGCTGCATAAGAACCCGACTATTGAGTGATTACAAGACTTGTAATCACCATTCTAAATCATCAATCAATATAAATAGACTACTGGCACATTAAACACTACCCACAGGGTGTAAGCAGTTTTTTTTAAGCCCACTACACTATTAACAGATTATGTGAAAAACGATTAAAATCTTTGAAAAATGGCTCTATTCCAGAATCTAAAAGACTTACAGCCTTGATTACAAAGAAACTAGACCCCAATCCCCAATGGATAGTTGCTCACCATGGTTGAATTCCATCGCTCCCATTAATTCATACAAAACCCCATGAGCCTCTCCGTCTTCCTCTAGACCCCCATCCCCAAACCTATATTTTTGGCAATCTTGGAACTAGAGCCGGTAACCCAAAAATTCTAGTCCCCCCTCACTGTAATACTCTAAACCCCCCAGCTCCACCTTCAAGAACCCAGAACCCAAACTTTAACTGTAATTAGCCCACCGCAAGACTTTACAAAATTGATTGATTACAAAGCTTGTAATCAATTCGATTACAAATCCCATCATTTTCCGTTCAAGGGACAAAAACCAATTTGATATAAGAAATTGAGTGGGGAATTTTAGCTGTTCCAAGGTAAAAAAGCTGGTCTATGCTGCATTCCTCATAGTATCTAATCTAAGGGCTAGGTTCAGATTGCCGCATAACATATCAACTACCCCAACCCCTCAATTTTCCTACATCCGGGAATATGATGATGATTTCATCGCATTATTTCCTCACCGATTTGACTATATCTATGCTTCCCATCCCTTACCCCACCAATCTCCTAAGTGGTATACCGAAAGTCGTTATCCATTAAGCGATCGCCAATTACAGCAAGGCGAATTTCTTTTTGGAGTCCGATTTGGTAAACAAACCCAATATTGTTTAATTGATATTGACATAGAAAGTCCCTATCATCCCCAACAGGACAGTCATGCAATTCAGCGAATATTAAATATTCTAGAACCGCTAGGTTTAACCAGTCATCTTACCTGTACATCCAGTGACAGTGGTGGTTTACACCTATACTTTCCATTACTAAACCCCACATCATCCTGGCAATTAGCAGCCATTATTTCAATTGCCATTACCAATGGCGGATTCCATTTAAAGCCAGGTTGGTTAGAACTTTTTCCTAACCCACGTCCCTATTGCAACCGAAACCATCCGGCTTTATTTCACGGTCATCGCCTGCCACTACAGATTGGTTCTTACTTGCTGAATCAAGCCTATCAACCCACATGGACAGACCCCCACCAATTTGTCCGTCAATGGAAACTAGCCCAAAGTAAAAACCATTTGGATTTAGGAAAGTGGCAACAACTGGTAAAACAATTTCAAACAAACCATGATTGGGTTACTGGCAAAGCAGCTAAATTTCTAAAAGACCTCACCACAGAAATAGAACAAGGTTGGACAGGATATGGACAAACCAACCGTCTACTAGGTCGTATTGCACTCAGAGCTTATGTATTTGGACATATTGAGCAGGGATGTCCTCCTTTAACCGGTAACCGTTTAACCAATCAAATTATAACAACGGCTCGTCAACTTCCTGGATATACCCTGTGGTGTCAACACCAACATGAAATAGAAAAACGAGCTGAAGAGTGGGCAAGATGTGTAGAGTCTAGCCGTTATTTTCCCTATTGCAATAAACCAATTAATCAAGATGGAATCCAAAATCAAGAACTAACTATTTTTGAATCAAATAATGAAGTAGAAACCAACCATAATTGGAATCACGACCGCAGCCAGCAAACACGAATTAAAATTCAAAATGCTCTTTCAGAATTAATCAGCCTTCAGTTATTACCAGATGGCATTACAGCCCGGTACCATGCGTTATTACCATATGGAATTGGGGGAAGTTCACTCTATCGCCATCGGGATTTATGGCATCCATCTTATTTAGTAAGCACAGATAGACTGTTAGAAGTTACCACTGAAACTGAGGACTTCATAATTCTAGAAACTACTGAAGGAAATGATGAAGATACCCCAAGCTTATTATGGAGTAATGATGGTGATGCCTTGATTGATGCACCTTTTACGAAGGTATCCATTGATCAATTTTTTGAATTATCTGGGTTTATCCAATATTTAGGGTGTATTCATTATTTTCTATTCTCATTCTGCCCATATGCTTTAACTGAAGATATCCATGTCTTTCAACGTCCCCCGCCTAGTGTTAAAACGATGTCTATGAACCATTGATTCCTAAACCTTGTTCCAAACCCCTGATTGACTGATAAAACTTCTCAGCCAAAACCCCAAAAGCCCTCACCCTAGCCCTCTCCCCATGGGACAGGGAACCGGGGGGTGGATCGGCTCCCCTCGCCCCCTGGGAGAGGGGTTGGGGGTGAGGGCGTACAACTTTTGTCAGTCAACCAGCCCAAACCCCTTAGCAAAAGATTGGGATACTTAAACCAACAGATGGTCATCCAGATATAAATGGGGTTAGGGGCTTGCCAGGTAGACGGGAATCCCTCCGCCTTGAGCAGAGTGTGGCAATCCCCTTCCCTGTTTTTCTGGGGGAGGAATGGGATTGTGGTGGTTATACAACCTTCCCTCATGGTGGCAACGAACCAACATACGGACTAAAGCCCTGTCGAGTCGCTTTTCATCCTCCCGTTGAAACAAGGAGGCTCTCAAGCTCCCGCATTATTCTAGGTAAACTATTATAATTACTACAACAAAATAATATTTGGTCTGGTTCTAATTTATGCACTAAATTAAACTAAAGTAGAATTAACTTCTATCTCAACAAGAGCTGAAATTGTATCATATAATACAATTAATCTTTTATCTTGGAGGGTTATGGCAGAATAATTGTTCTGCCCACCGATGGTTGGGGATTCTGCCCTATTGGTGTACTATTTCAGATAACTATAAATTCATTCATGTCAATCTTTTTCATCATCCCTTATTCACCGATTCCGACCTCAGAATTCAACAATGACATCTGAAAAAATTTGGTTACGCACTGAAATCCTGGGAACCCAGGTCATTACCCGCAACACTGGCAAACGTCTTGGGGTTGTCAGTGAACTTAAAGTTGACATTGATCGACGGGAAGTGGTCGCTTTGGGGTTACGGGACAACATGCTGACTCGGTTAATTCCTGGCGGCATTTCTAAATATATGTTATTGGAGAGTATCCGGCAAATTGGTGATGTAATTCTGGTGGACGATGAAAACATCATTGTAGATGTTGATCCTGAAGAGTATAGTAACCTGATTAATTGTGAAGTGGTCACTGAGACCCAAGAACTTTTAGGTCGGGTTCGTAACTTTAAGTTTGATGTGGAGACAGGAAAAATATCTGCTTTAATCATTGCATCCATCGGTTTACCCCTAGTACCAGAACAGGTGGTTAGCACCTATGAACTCGATGTAGAAGAAATTGTAACCAATGGTCCCGATCGCATTATTGTCTTTGAAGGAGCGGAAGAACGGCTGAATCAAGTGAGCGTTGGTCTTTTAGAGCGGCTTGGAATTGCCATACCTCCATGGGAGCAAGAGGATGACGAAGACTATGTTCTCCCTAAAGCTTCAGTGGAAAATCAATTAGGTACTGGTTCTTTGGTGCGTAACGCTTCTCCCCCGATGAGACGAACTCCGGTTATGGAAGAAACCTGGGATGATGATAATTGGGAAGAGTTAGAACCTGCTGTTCGTCAACCACTACGACAACCGAGGCAACAGGCTCGTTATTATGATCAACCCTCTGAACCCGGATGGAATGAATCGTCAGAACGGTCTAACTATCGACGGGATGTCTATGGGGATGAAGACGGGGATGACCAAGAGTATGACGAATTGGAATCCGATGCTTGGAACGATGGCAAACAACCACAATCCTATCAACCCCCCCGGATTAATATCCCTGAAAAAACGAAAGCACCAGAGTATGAAGAGGAAACCAATTGGTAATTCCATGGGTGTCAGGGCTCAAGTTGTATTGGTAGCATTCCTTGACAACCCCAAATCCTCTCTTTCCTGATTTATTCATTTCCTATTCTGAGTTAAAAGTGTGGCTAAAGTCGGCATTATTTACAATGACAATAAGCCTGTTGCCTGTCGTACCGCTGAAGAACTAAGGGATAAGTTGGCTATCAGCGGCTGTAATGTCCATTTAGCCACTGGTGTAGGTGGAATTTTAGGGTATTCCAAGCCTGATAGTCCCGTCTGTCATGCCCCCATTGATCAACTGGCTCCTCCTGGTTTTGATCGGGATATGGCATTTGTCATTGTTTTTGGTGGGGATGGCACAGTATTATCTGCGGCACGACAGATTGCCCCATTAGGGTTGCCCATGCTCAATATAAACACCGGGCACATGGGGTTTTTAACTGAGGCTTACTTAAATGATTTACCCTCAGCTTTGGACACGTTATTGTCGGGGAAATACCAAGTTGAAGAACGGACAATGCTCCATGTCCAGGTGTTTCGGCAGGGTTATGTTATGTGGGAGGCTCTCTGTCTGAATGAAATGGTAATCCATCGCGAGCCCCTGACCAGTATGTGCCATTTTGAAATACAAGTGGGTAACCATACTGCTGTGGATGTGGCAGCAGATGGAGTTATCCTATCAACCCCCACTGGTTCAACTGCTTATTCCCTAAGTGCTGGTGGTCCTGTGGTTACTCCAGATGTTCCGGTTCTGCAGTTGGTGCCCATTTGTCCCCATTCACTGGCTTCCCGGGCGTTGGTGTTTTCTGATAGCGTTCCTGTTTTGATTCGGCCAGCAACTCGGGAACGATTGATTATGGTACTGGATGGCAATGCTGGTTGTTACGTGGTACCAGAGGATCGAATTCATTTGCAGCGATCGCCCTATGCCGCCCGTTTTATCCATGTGAATGAACCGGAGTTCTTTCGGGTACTGCGGGAAAAGTTGGGGTGGGGGCTTCCTCATATCGCCAAGCCTACTTCAGTGGAGCTGCCTTGACATCTTCTCATACCCCTAACTGGGCAACTACACGAGGCAGATTAGTTACAATGTTCATTAGTTGCCGTCCGCAATACCCCTAATAAGGTAGACACCACAACACAACGCCGAGGGGCTCCCCCGTTTTGGATTCTGAGGGTAACCCGTCCCAACTGTCCATTGACCTGTCCTTGGAAGCCAAACTCCACTCGATGGATGCTGGAGGTTTGGGGTAGGGTGGTTCTGGTGCTGTCAATGGCAATAGTTCTATCCAAGGAACTCCATAATTGAGGAGGGATTGAATCGGGGTGACTGGACCATTGTACAATTCCGCCCGCTTCCCGAATACTAAACCGCCAATCTTTACGGGTATTGATGGCTTGTACCTGGGTCTGGCGCATCCCCACTAGAATTTCATTCATACTGGTATTTAAACGATAATTGTTCAGAAACTCATTCCATGTTGGAATGGCGATCGCCACCAATACCCCGATAATAAGTAAAACAATCATCATCTCCAATAGGGTGAATCCCCTTGGATGGCGGTGGCGATGGAAAAAAATTAGAATAATCATGGAGTGTTAATGGATGTTTACTGGATTAATTGAAGCCATTGGACACCTGCATTTCTTAAACGAGGAACAGGTACAGGTCTATTTTTCCTCCGCCCATGGTCAGTTTGCCCTCAATCAGTTGGGCATTGGTGATAGTGTAGCAGTTGATGGAGTTTGTCTAACTGTCGAACAGGTCTTCACAGATAGCTTTATTGCAGCAGTATCCCCTGAAACCATCCGTAAAACTACCTTAGGAATTGAAATAAATGGCGGTAGGCATTCAGCGGAGTGGGTAAACTTAGAATCTTCTTTACGGGTAGGCGGCAAGTTAGGTGGACATTTTGTCACTGGTCATATTGATGGTATTGGTTGTCTGATTTCAAGTGTAGCCACTGCTACTTCATGGGAAATGCAATTCAATTGTCCCCATTCAGTTGCCCGTTATATTATTCCCAAGGGAAGTGTGGCAGTCAATGGGATTAGTTTAACGGTGGCTGATTGTAGCGAACCAGGGGATTGGTTTACGGTGGCAGTCATCCCCCATACTTATGAATATACCAACCTATCTCGGTTGGTTCCGGGGAATTCTGTCAACCTAGAGGGTGACATCTTAGGGAAGTACGTGGAAAAATTTACCCGCCTGCCACCCGTTGCACACAACCAAGAAATGTCTACCAATCAGCTTTACTCCCTTGCACCAGAATGGAAAGGAGATACAATCATTACCACGGATTTTTTAAGTGATCATGGTTACGGTAAGTGAAGGGTAGAGACTGGGGTCAACCTTAGTTTCGATTCCTATGAATGGCATGATTGACTGAACCATTTCCTTGTCCGGTTGATGTGGATGGTGAGGCATCTATTTGTAACTCTTGACGCCCATTACGCACAATTCGCATCATTTCAGTCAATTGCCGCTCAATCACCTGTAACGTGTGATCGGCATAGGCATCAGCACCAAATTGAATATCCTTGGCTTCAGCCATAGCCACTTCCCGCATTCGATCAAAATCTTGTTGTGCCCTTTGTTGTAGCTGCTCAATGTCCTGAATCGTTTTTTGTTGTAATGCTTCACATTCCTCCTGCACCCGTTGTCGAATCTGTTGGGCTTCCCAATTAGCCTGTTGAATGATCCCCAATTCATCTAAAATTTGCATCGCCTCCCGTTGAGCCGACTGAATAATTTCTTGAGCATAATCGTTTGCTTCCAGCAACACTTCATCCCGCTGCTGAATGATGTCTTCAGCCGCCTGAAATGCTCCAGGAAGAATCGAACGAATATGGTCTACTTGTTCTAGCACTAAGTCTTCGTTCACCAAAGTACGAGAAATGAAAGGGAAATGATAGCTATTGAGAACCAATTCTTCCAACTGATTTAAGGCATATTGAATGGTTTTACCAGGGAGTTGAGTTGAGGCAATACCTGGGTCTCCAACAACAGGAGGGGTGGAGATTGGGTCAAACCCACCGTATGGGTTTACGGAAAAATTGGGGTCTTGGGGAGACATTTTTGGTAAATATCAGAGGCAACAGCGGGGGGAACTAGATGGTCAATGGAGCCTCCAAATCGAGCAACTTCTTTGACCGTGCTACTACTTAAAAAACTATATTCATTGGATGCAGCCAAGAAAATAGTTTCAACTTGATTGGACAGGGTTTTGTTAATGTGAGCCATTTGCAGTTCCATCTCAAAATCAGATAGAACCCTCAGACCCCTGAGGAGAACGCTGGCTTGCTTTATTTTTGCATAGTTTACCGTAAGACCATCAAAACTTTCCACCTCTAAATTAACTAAGTGGCACGTCGATCGACGAATTTGTCCAATCCGTTCTTCAATTGTGAATAAGGGAACCTTATTGGGATTTCCAAGTACGGCAACAATCACTTGTTCGAACAATCTGGAGGAACGTTCAATAATATCAAGATGCCCTAGGGTAATGGGATCAAAGCTGCCTGGATAGATTGCTAACACAGAGGGTTGAAAATAAATTTG
>CAIUCS010000188.1 GCA_903897715.1 uncultured Synechococcales cyanobacterium | reverse complement strand
GAGTGAGTTTAGACAGGGATTAAACGCACGTTTGAACCTTACTTAAACGGACGGCAGGACAACCGTTTACTGCTGGTGGAGGCTTAGTGGATGCACAGCCTGTGAGACAACAACTCTCATTTGTGAATTTGAGCAGCCCCCGTCATTCCGCTCTTAGCAGTTGTCACCATTCAGCATGTCTTACACCTATTCGAGCCTTAGTTGAACCGTATTCGATAAAGACAGACTCATTACCCTGTATATAGTGTTTTATTAGAAAAATTATGATAGTATTACACTAGAAAAGACATTTCAGCAATAGTAATCGTAAACAAGAAGGGATAAAAGTTGGTTCGGGGATTTCCCTATGACCCCTCTTAAATCTTTACCTTTTACCACCAGACCAATGATTAGTAGTTCTGGTTTATACTATGAAAGGTTCGTTAGTACAATTATTTTACTTCTATCTGAATTTTATTGCCTATGCTTTCCCCCCGTCTCCACCCCGATACCATTGAAGCTGTGAAGCAGCAGGCTGATATTGTGGATGTGGTATCTGAACATGTAGTCTTGCGCAAGCAAGGTAAGGACTACACGGGGTTATGTCCATTCCATGATGATAAATCTCCCAGTTTTTCCGTTAGCCCAGGGAAGCAGTTTTATTATTGTTTTAGTTGTGGTGCAGGTGGGAATGCAATTACATTCTTGATGGAACTGGGTAAGCAGTCATTTAGTGATGTAGTGTTAGAATTGGCAAGACGGCACCAAATCCCCGTCAAAACCTTAGAGCCAGCCCAACGTCAGGAGTTACAACGTCAGTTAACGGTTCGGGAACAACTATACGAAATTTTAGCTGTAACAGCCCGTTTTTATCAACATGCCCTTTACCAACCCATGGGGCAACAAGCCTTATCTTATTTACACCGTCAACGACAGTTATCGGAAGCAGTAATCCAACAATTTCAACTGGGCTATGCTCCTCCGGCATGGGAGACCATTTATGGTTATTTGGTGAATCAAAAACAATATCCAGTTCAGATGGTTGAACAGGTGGGTTTACTAGTCCCTCGTGATCATGGAAGTGGGTATTATGATCGTTTTCGAGACCGGGTGATGATTCCTATCCAGGACATCCAAGGACGGGTAATTGGGTTTGGTGGTCGTATAGTAGGAGAGGGACAGCCCAAGTACCTCAATTCACCGGAGACAGAATTATTTGATAAAAGTAAGACCCTATTTGGATTGGATAAGGCTCGCACGGCCATCGCAAAACAAGACCAGGCAATTGTAGTAGAGGGTTATTTTGATGTAATTGCCCTCCATGCCGTTGGAGTCATGAATGTGGTGGGAGCATTGGGCACCGCCCTCAATGGGGGGCAAGTCAAACAATTGTTGCGTTACACCGAATCTAAACAAATTTTACTTAACTTCGATGGGGATGGGGCTGGGGTTAAGGCAACGGAACGAGCTATTGATGGAGTAGCTGAATTAGCCTATCGGGGACAAATTCAATTACGGGTGTTGAATTTACCAGTGGCGAAGGATGCTGATGAATTTGTCCGAAATCAAGGGGTGTCTGCCTACAGGGCTTTGATCGAAGCATCTCCCCTATGGTTAGATTGGCAATTTGGGCAATTGCTGCTAGATTGTGACCTCACCCAGTCCGATCAGTTCTGGCAAGTGGTGCAGGCAATGGTTAAATTGTTGGGGAATCTTCCCAATGCTACCCTGCGAACCCATTATATCCATCGCTGCGCAGAATTACTCAGTCGTGGAGATGGACGGCTTGCATTGCAACTAGAGGAAGATTTGCGTGCGCAAGTCCGCGGACATCGATGGCATGGGCGATCGCAAAAATGGCAAACCCCTCGGGACCGAACCCATTTGGAAGAGTCAGAAGCCCAGCTTTTACAACTTTATATTCATCATTCCCACAGTCGTCAACCCATCCGTCAAGCCCTTGAAGAACGGGATTTAGTATTTAGCATTTCCCACCATCGCTTCTTATGGCAACAGATTCAAGTTTTAGAACACCACCACTCAGACACCAACCCTCAATTTATTCAAGACTTACAAAATCAACTCCATGAATTTCCTCAATGGCTTACCCAAGTGCGACCCTTCTTTAATTTAGATGAAAAGGGACAGTTGGATATTTGTCGGGCAATGTTACAAATTCGGGCGTTTACCGCCTGCATGGAGCAGGTTATCTGTGAAAAACGCTGCCGCCACTTTGGTAGTCTTTGGCAGCAATTAGATCTTTCATCCCAGCCAGAATTAGGAACCTATTATCAACAGCAAATCTATATTGAAAAACAACGTATTGCTGAATTAAACCGACAACGACAGGTGGTATTGGAGGAACTAATCGGGGTAGGGTGAACGTATCCAGTGTTATCATTTTACCATTCATCCCTCCACATCTCCTTTACTAAATACTGCCACAATATCCTTCGGTTCCAAGTAAGATGGATGATTCCACCCAGAACCCCCCACGGTTCGCCGCCCCCCCCATGCTCCTGCCTCGTTGGAAATTAGCCGTTCTTTATGGGTAAGCTCCCCATAGGTGTGGAGGGTATAGTCTAGGTTCTCCCATGCTGGATGGAGGGGGATAACCCCCAAAGTATACTGATTTCCCCCCAGGTGATGTTCGCGTATGGTAATGGTTTCTGGGCGCAACACCATGGATGGGGAAATTTGGGACAGTGCCCGATAAAAAGAACGGGGGTCTAACCCATGCTCCCAACCCCGACTGTCACAAACTGCCACTGCCCCAGTGGAAGTGGGATAAAGGGAAATCCGATTCTGGGTCAATAAGTCATGGGCATCACTCAAAATTATTTGCCAATAGTGATCCGCCTCCCCCAGTGCCCCTGGCCAGGGGCACTCTCCGCGGGCGGCATCCATCAACCATTCCGTACTCCGTTGAAACGCCAATGCAGCCCACCGTTCCCGTTGTTCCTGGGTCCAAGCTTTCCGGTCTAAGGGTAACCCCAACTCCCCGATGATTCCATCGGCACTAAGCTTCATTGCTGCAACAGCCTTAAATGCAAATTGTGAATAATCTTGTAAATCAGTGGGAACTAACAAATGATCACAATCCCAGGCAATTGCCCGTAGCCGATGGATTACTTCAGGAGTTAAGCATTCAGGACTCAGTTGTAACCATGCCGCCGCCGAACAAGCGTCTGCGTCCACCACGGTGGTTACCATGTAGAAATGGTTGGGTAAAGGTTGAGGATGGGGGATTTCATCAATTTGAATCGCCATACCCCCTGGACGATGGTGGTCAAAGTGTAAGTCCAAGGATCCGGCTTGCCAGCCAGGTACTGTCCCATCCACCATGACCAAGGGGCGATCCTTAGGCAGCCGACTCAAGTAGGTGGTTACCCAATAATCCACTACCATTGGTGGACTTTGTTTCATCGTTCATTCCTTAAGAGGAGAAGTTGCACCAATTGTAAGGCTGCATAAATGGCAGTGGCAACATAGGTCCAAGCAGCCGCATTGAGAACCTTCCGGGCACCTATATGTTCATCACCTTGTAAAATACCTAGCTGATCAATTAGCTTTAGGGCACGACTGGAGGCATCAAACTCCACGGGCAGGGTCACAAGGTGAAAAACGATGGCACCAACAAACAACGCAATGCCAGCATTGATGAACCATCCCCCTAAAGTACCCAAGAAACCAAAGAATAATCCCGCCATCACTAAAAGTGGTCCAAAGTTAGCCCCAAGATTGGCGACGGGTACTAGGGATGAACGAAGATTCATCAACTGATAACGACCCACATCTTGGAGTACGTGACCACATTCATGGGCGGCGATCGCGGCGGCAGCTAGGGATGGGGAAGAATAAACTGACTCCGATAAACGAATTGCCTTGGCAAAAGGATCGTAATGATCCGTTAGTTCACCGGCAACTGGTTCAACCACAACATCATGAATACCGGAACGTCTTAGAATAGTCTGAGCCACTTCTGCCCCGGTCATCCCTAAACTGGAAGGAATTTTTGCGAATTTATCATAGGTAGCTTTTACTCTTTGTTGCGCCCAGAACATTAAGATCATGCCTGGAATCAAGTACAGGTAAGATGGATGAAAAATCATTGTTTCGTTCTCCGAATAAGGAACAATTGAATGGTGAAAGACCATACCCAGCATCTGTGGTTTTATACACTTTCCGTCCGGGTTGGGAAGGGGCGGTCTTGAATGATCCCTTCCTGCTACTGGTTTTCAACCTACTATTTTAAGTATGGGCTCATTTCCACTTCATTGGTAGTCGTGTTTTCACCACTACCATAACCGTTGATTCTTCCCCTGTTGGCACTACCCTTGATGGATTGAATATCCATGGAGCCTTCTAGATCGTACAAGGCGCGATCGCGATACTGTTCATAACGCTGTTGTTTATTCCGCAGACGTTGGGGTAAACCCGGCAAGATCCCAAAATTAGGCGGCATGGGCTGAAAATGTTTAGGGGATGCAGAACTAATAAAATTGAATAATGCCCCCATCATCGTGGTGGGTGGCAACGAAATAGGGGATAACCCTAGGGCTAATCGAGCAGCATTTGTTCCAGCCAACCAGCCTCCGGCTACAGCAGCGGTATAACCCTCAGTTCCGGTTAACTGTCCAGCCGCCAGTAAGGTAGGGCATTGCTTAAATTGTAAGGTTGGAAATAACAATTCTGGAGCATTGAGAAACGTATTACGGTGCATCACCCCCATCCGGACAAATTCGGCTGACTCCAATCCAGGAATCATCCGAAAAACCCGTTGTTGTTCACCCCAACGTAAATTAGTTTGGAAACCCACCATATTCCATAGTTGACCACACCGGTCTTCCTGTCGCAGTTGTACCACTGCATAGGGGCGCTTACCTTGGTTTTCAGGGGATCGAAAATCTCCTTGACGGGCATCAAATAAACCCACCGGTTTTAAGGGACCATATCGCATGGTATCCTCCCCCCGTCTGGCTAACTCTTCAATGGGTAAACATGCTTCAAAGAATTTGGCACTTTCTCGTTCAAATTCTTTTAATTCAGCTTGTTCTGCCAAACATAAAGCCTGCCAAAACTGAAGATATTGTTCCCGGTTCAATGGGCAATTTAAGTAGGCAGCATCTCCACGATCGTACCGAGAAGCTAGGAAGGCAATATCCTGATTAATTGATTCACCGATGAGAATGGGACTGGCCGCATCAAAAAAACTCATATATGCCATGCCAGTAAATTCTTGCAGGTGATTGGCAAGGACTTCACTGGTTAAGGGTCCGGTGGCTAAGACAACCACACCCTCTTCAGGAATCCTTAGGATTTCCTGTCGTCTCAGTTCAATCAATGGATGGGTGGCAAGGGTATGGGTCAGGTCTTTACTAAATAAAGCACGATCAACAGCTAAGGCTCCACCAGCTGGAACAGCATGATCATCAGCGGTTTGGATTACAATGGAACCTAGTCGTCGTAATTCGGTATGCAAAAGCCCAGTCGCCCGGTCGCTTGACTTAGCACCAAACGAATTACTACACACCAATTCAGCTAAATGGTTGGTATGGTGGGCGGGGGAGTGAACTAGGGGACGCATCTCGTAAAGGATAACCGGAACCCCTTGTTGGGCAATCTGCCAGGCAGCTTCAGTTCCCGCTAAACCTCCCCCAATGACATGGACTGGCGGGGTGGTATGTTGCATATTCATGGGTCAATTATTCATCAAAAAAGGACGGTATAGCATTGGTTATCCGTTGGAATTGGGTTGCATTTTCCCTTCAATTTCCCCTTCTGCTTGCAAGGCGATCGCCCTCAGTTCAGCTAAAGTAGTAGCAGTAGCGGTGGACCATAACCCCCGTTGGTGGGCTTCTAATAATCGTTCAGCCATATCCCTCAACGCCCATGGATTATGATGCTGAACGAAATCCTGCACCACCGGATCCAAGACGTATGCCTGGGAAACTCCCTCATACATATAGTCTAGAACACAATGGGTCGTTGCATCATAGGCAAACAAATAATCCACAGTCGCTGCCAATTCAAATGCCCCCTTGTAGCCATGACGCATTGCCCCTGCCAACCACTTGGGATTTATCACACGGGAACGGTAAACCAGGGCAATTTCTTCCGTTAGACTCCGAATACGGGGATATTCTGTACGGGAATGATCGCCAAAATAAATTGTAGGATTATCACCGGTAAGGGAACGCACCGCCACCGCCAACCCCCCTTGGAACTGGTAATAATCATCGGAATCTAGGAGGTCATGTTCGCGATTATCCTGGTTATGTAAAACAACCTGCATTTGTTGCAACCGTTGATTAAAAGCCAAGGGAGCCCCCTGACCATTGCCTGATTTTGTATACGCATAATGACTCCAATTCAAATAAGCCTGGGCTAAGTCTTGGTCACCTGTCCAGTTTTGGGACTCAATTAGACCTTGCAGCCCAGTACCATAAGCGCCGGGCTTAGAACCAAAAATACGATAACGGGATAACTGTTCTGCCTCTATTAGGGGTATACCTTCAGCTTGCCATGAAGCCGTCTCTTGCTTTACCTTGGCAGCAAGGGGGTTTTGGGCTTCCGGTTCATCCAGTGCAGCCACCAAGTTGACAGCTTGGTCAAATAAATCAATTAAATTGGGAAATGCATCCCGAAAAAAGCCGGAAATCCGCAATGTAACATCCACCCGTGGATAACTTAATGCCGAAAGGGGTAATGCCTCCACGTCAATCACCCGTCGAGAGGTATCAGACCATACCGGGCGCACCCCCATCAATGCCAATGCCTCAGCAATATCATCGCCGCTAGTGCGCATAGTGGCAGTACCCCAGACAGATAATCCCAGAGTTCGTGGATATTCTCCATGCTCTTGGGTATACCGTTCAACCAGCGCCATCGCCGCCTTGCTACCCACATCCCATGCACTTTCTGTGGGCAATCCTCGAATATCAACGGAGTAAAAATTACGACCAGTTGGTAATACCTCTGGTCGCCCCCTGGTGGGGGCTCCAGAGGCTCCAGCAGGGATGTACTCCCCATTTAATCCTCTTAAAAGGTTTCTGATTTCCTGTGGGGTTTGTCGTAATGGGGGAATTAACCTGGTTTTAATCCATTCCAGTTCATGGGCTAGGGGAGAGCCAGGGGAAGGATAGGGCATGGGGAGGGGGGATTGAGGTGCTAAAAGGTGATCGATGAGGGTAATGGCATCGGTTTCAATTTGGGCCATCGCCCTGCGGATGCTTTTAGAATCTCCATTATTCCGGAGTTCTTCATTGAGGACACCAATTGCCAATGGATCAAAATCCAGACCCCGCTCCCTGGCAATTGCCCTAGTTAATCCCATACGATGGGGACTGGGATGGCGGGCAATAGCAATGATTAGGTCTCGCAGTTGCCCATGGGGAGGACAACTGCCAAAAATATGCAGTCCATCCCGGATTTGAGCTTCCTTCAGTTCACAAAGGTACGCATCGGTGTGGGTGAGGAGGGTGGAAAAGTCAAATAACGGGGATGCAGCCCGACCCGAAGGAAGGTTTAATTCAGTGGTTAAGTTGGCAGATTGAATTAATGCAGTAATGTGATCTCGAATAATGGGTAAGCGCTGAGGATCTAAACCTTGGGCTTCATAGTATTCATCAACTAGCATTTCTAACCGTTCCAGGGAACCATACAGTTCAGCCCGGGTTAATGGGGGAGTAAGATGATCTAAAATAACGGCGTGGGTACGACGCTTAGCCTGTGCCCCCTCACCCGGATCATTAACGATAAATGGATAAAGATTGGGGACAGCACTTAATATCACTTCCGGATAACAATGGGAAGAAAGAGCTATACTCTTCCCAGGTAACCATTCTAAATTACCATGTTTGCCAACATGGATGATAGCCTGACTGTTAAAGTGAAACCGTAACCAGAAATAAAAGGCAAGATAATGGGGGGGTGGTTCTAAATCAGGGGCATGGTAATGAAAGGATGGGTCTAAGTCATACCCCCTACTGGGTTGAATTCCAATAAAAATATTGCCCAATTGTAGACCAGGGATGGGGATGGGGAAGTGGAGCCAAGGAAAGAGGGCATTTGTGTTGGTTTGCTGCACTAATTGGTCAGAATCCAATCCTTGCCACCGTTCTAAAATAGCCCGTTGCACCTCCAGTGGTAGTTCTTGAAAGTATGTTTCAAATTCAGGTTGCTCTAGGTATTGAAACGCAGGTCGCCACTCCCTTCCTTCTGGATCATTGGTGACATGAAGGGTTAGACGACGGATGAGGTCATCCCCGTCTACTGGAACATCCGTTAGATGGTATCCGGCTTGCTCCAAAGCCTTGAAGATGGCAATACAACTATTGGGGGTATCCAAGCCAACCCCATTGGCAATACGTCCATCTCGATTGGGGTAGTTGGCTAAAATCAGGGCAACGCGGCGATCGCCCACTGGGGTTTGTCGCAGTTTTACCCAATTGTGGGCTAAGTCAGCAGTGAATTGAATCCGGTCTTCGATGGGTTCATACCCCACCACATCAGTTTCCAATTGGGGATGGCGAACGTGAACCGACTTCACTGAAATTGCCCGTGTAATAATCCTTCCATCTAATTCTGGCAAAGCCACATTCATGGCTAAATCCCTTGGAGTCAGCCCCCCGTCCTGCCATTGTTGAAACGTACCACCACTCAAGATAACCTGAAGGACAGGAACGTTAAGAATCTGCCAAAATGAAGGGATTTCAGCGGGTTGAGACCATTGATTCCCCTGATCCATCCCTCCATCATGAAGGCATTCTAACTCTGTGATAGCGAAACTGGTGGTGTTTAGAATCAACTGTACCGGATTCCCATCCTCAGGTTGAAATAGGTGGATCACCTGTGCCTGTTGTTGTGGGTCTTTGAGGGAAGAGATAAATACAGGGACAGCCAGGAGTTGGCGTTCCCTTAATGCTTTACATAGGGCAGTAATGGGAGCTAAGTTGCCAGAGAGATAATGGGCTCGATAGAATAAAATTCCCACAGTTGGCAAATTAATGTTACCAATGGATGAATGAATACTCAATGGGGGGTTCCACTTTGTTCCACAGAGATGGCTGGGATGAATCATTGTTTCATCCCCCTGCCATTCCATCAACCCTACCCTGGGTACTTCCATTGGGGGAATAATGGGATAGGAGGTTCCCAACGTCTGATTTGAGAGAAATTGAAAGGCTTGGGTTAAATTAGCCACACCGCCCTCTGTAAAGTATCGCCACAATTGATCCATTGCAAAGGGAGAGACCGTACCATGGCTGAACAAATCGGGATCAGGGCGATCATCCCCTGGCATGGGAATGAAATGGGCACCAGTTTGACGAATTGTTTCTTCTAATACCTCAAACCCATAACTCCAGTAAGACCGTCCCCCCAGTAATCGCAACAAAATAACCTTTGCTTTAGATAGCACCGTTTCTGCATAAACATCAATGGTGAGTTGTTGTTGCAATTGAAGTAAATTCATCGCCCGGATGGCACCAAAATCCTGTGGCAAATTGGGCAAAGCAGCTGCGACTGTCTGTATTTCAGTATCTGCAGCGGTGAGAAAGATCACTGGAGCGGGAGATTGTTCAACCCATATCACCCCTTCTGTATCAGGAGTCCATCCACCCGGAGTTGTTAAAAGACGGTGCATAATCGGTCAACTGGTAGTGTTTTTAGGGATGCCGTCTATTCTAACCAATCTAACAGGACAACTGGATGAAAACTCCCTGCCAATTTGGCAAGTGCTTATGGACACCACTGGGGAAACAGACTGAAGCCAAGCTTTGAACTATATCTGGTGTTGCTGAATTAAGCGATGAATCAGTGAGGAATAAGCACTTCTTGAAACTTCAGATAATGAATTAATAGGGTGACCAGTAATTCCAAATTCAGAATGTAGCAAGAAGTACAGAATACAAAATGCTTTTGCCCTACGGTCTTCATCCAAAATCAAGAGGAATTGATGGGAGTAATAGGGATAGTCTCATCGATCATAAAGTCTAAAAAATGGTGCCAGTCTTCAAATAACACATACTTGGCTGGTTGACTGACAAAAGTTGTACGCCCTCACCCCCAACCCCTCTCCCAGGGGGCGAGGGGAGCCGATCCACCCCTCCGGTTCCCTCTCCCATCGGGTGAGGGCTTTCGGGGTTTTGGCTGAGAAGTTTTGTCAGTCAATCAGCATACTTGGTCAAACACAGAACATCGTTAGCCTCTGTGAATCCCCCTTTGCATCCGAGCCCGTTGATAGCGTTCATCGACTAGATGCAGAACAGATAATTGCATTCTGAGATACCCCGAAACAAATAACAAGGTTGAAAGTCCTATCAGAGTTACGATTAGAAACCGGGGAAGCAGATAAGGCTATGGAAAACTAACCTTTGATGAAAATATAACTTAACGAAAATTTTGCTTGGTTACGGGAGGACATTCCAAGACATTACACCGAATGTGGAGAAACTGTGAGACTACTTTGGTAGCAGTTGTGTTGAAGTGTTTACTCCATTCGGCGACTACCCTAATAGGTAGCGTGGCGAGGAATCTCTATTGCTTCAGCACGGTGAGCATGTCAAAAACTATACCCTAAATAGAAGAGTTTTAAAATTTTAGCAATTGTCTCAAACTAGTCCAAATTTTAATTAAGATTTTTTCTAATCTAAGGATAATCTGATCTAGCCAACCTAAAACTAACTCTAGTGGATGGTGAAAGTAAGACAGGGTGGAAGCGTTGATTTCAATCCAATTCGGAAAAAGTTCTGGTTGAGAACCTCCATTCACCATCCCAACAAATTTACCATCAGTATCGGAACGAGAACCTGCCCTGTGAGTTACGTTGCCATCTAAGTATAAATCTTGTCCCCATGGTTCCCAAGAGTCAAGGTCATCCCTGGTTATTGATTGAACCGATTCACCCTGGGAAGATATTGCCTTCCACTGGTCATACCGATTCAATTTTTTGGAAGAATGAATCAATCTAAAGGGAATGGAGTTGAGAATACGAGTCCACGGATCACTATCGTGTTCATCCACTCTGTCCCACCCATGGGTGGGATAGATAGTGGATGGGGGAGACAATAAGGAAGCCCTAGAAAAAGAATCCGATTTGAACCAATCTGGGAGTATTGTTTGCCAGACCTGTATTGGATTGAAAACCCATCTCCAGTGATTCAATGGAAAGACAGGTAATGTAAACCCGACGATTGAAAAGGGTTTGGTCAATGATGAAGACTGGAGGCTGGAATCAATCACCAAGGAATTGTCTAAGAATGGAGGAATGGGAGGATTGGAAAACTCATTTTGATGAAGTGAGCCACCATAAATCAAAGATTTTAAGCGATTCACCCAAGGGTGAAGCCATTGGGTGATGGGGGAAGCAGAAGGGGAATCTGGATGGGAAATAGCATCTTTCCCATTCCCAGACTGATGATGGGGTGTATTCTGAAAACCAGAAGGTGGAATGGAGATGATGTGGGCAGATAATACCCAAGGTTTAAACATTTTTTCAATGGAGTTGAAAGACTGATTCAGGATGGGGTGACGTTTAGACCATCGGTAAAAAGGGAAGATAAATGCTTGTAAACCCCAGATCAATACGACTTTTGTTTGTCGTAAATTACGACCCAATTGTTCTTGTAGGTGGCATGATGCTCTGGAAACATAACGCATCAGTTGGCTTTTATAGGGATCGGGAGACATAGGGGTTGGCACTTCCCTTAAACTCAGGTTTGTTTAATTTACTATAACTGAAGGGGTATCCCTACTTCACAGACCCCTTGCAAAAATCCCTATTTCCAAGACATTAATCCAGAAGTGAATCGGGGCTCGGTACAACTTCTATACTATTATTAATAATTGATAATAATCAATTGTCAATTTATGCTGGTTGACTGGCAAAAGTTCTACGCCCTCACCCCCAACCCCTCTCCCAGGGGGCGAAGGAGCCGATCCACCCCTCCGGTTCTCTCTCCCATCGGGAGAGGGCTAGGGTGAGGGCTTTCGGGGTTTTGGCTGAGAAGTTTTGTCAGTCAATCAGCAATTTATGTCATAAATAGTCCCATAAAGTCTGCTAATAGATACTCATAGAAAGAGTTTCAGCAGTATGGTGAGTTGCCAAGTAGTCTCCTATATTGGTTTACTAAAAGAAATTCCATATGGAGTTAGTAGGAGTGCTTTAAGGAACTACGTTTTGAAAATTTTACAAACACTCAATCCAAATTTAAGGCGCACCCTGGTTATATTAGGGGGTTCTGGTTTAATGTTTTGGTCTAGCCTTGCTTCCCTTCTACCAGGATTACCCTTATATATTCAAAGTTTAGGTGGAACTGATCAACAAATTGGGTTGACCATGGGCACGTTTGCCATCGGTTTATTAATTTTTCGACCTCCCCTTGGTCAGTTAACTGATCATTACAGCCGCAAATTAGTCGTCTTAATAGGACTGGCAGCCGTCGCAATTGCCCCAATGGGTTACCTCTATTTTCCAACCATCCCAATGGTTATGGCTACCCGTATCTTCCATGGAATCAGTATTGCTGCTTTCACTACGGCGTACACAGCATTAGTGGTAGATATTGCCCCTGAACAACAACGGGGGGAATTAATTGGATATATGAGTCTGGTCAATCCCATCGGTGTTGCTATTGGTCCTGCTTTAGGCGGACTCCTATTAGAATACTTAGGATATCCAGGTTTGTTTATGGTCTCTACATTTTTAGGTACCATTGGTTTCATCTGTACTTGGTTTGTAGAAGAACCACCCCGCCCCGTCCTTCAAGGTCATACCCCTCAAACTCAAACCCTTCAATTTCACAAAGTATTGACTAATCCAGCGCTCTCCCTACCCACTTGGGTGCTGTTGCTGGTGGGCACGGCATTTGGGTCTTTAATTTCCTTTTTACCCCTTTATATGCAGGCAGTACAAGTAAACCTCAATTCTGGTTTTTTTTATGCGGCTGCAGCATTGAGTAGTATCTTGATTCGTATTTTGGTCGGGCGGGCTTCCGATCGATTCGGACGGGGAGTATTCATTACCTTGAGTTTAGTATTGTATACCGCTTCAATGTTCTTGTTGTCTGGGGTTCCTGCACCCAACCCCCAACCTTGGTGGTTTTTATTGGCTGGAGCTTTTGAGGGAGCCGGGAGTGGCATCCTGATTCCAACTGCCATTGCATTAGTGGCTGACCGATCAGATCCCATCCATCGTGGACAAATCTTTGGGATTTGTATTGGCGGCTTTGATTTAGGGATTGCATTGGGGGGACCCCTGCTGGGGTTAGTATCCCAGTACTTTGGTTATTCAATACTGTTTGCCAGCAACGGGATATTTACCATCACTGCTATTATTTTATTTCTCACTATGTCTAATATCACGTTGCAAGACTCATTTAGATTTGCTACAGGACGCACTCAAGATTTTTATCATCATAAGATGCAAAAATAAGGCTTTAAATTCTGAACAGTGCAGCATCCTAGTAGCATCTTGACTTCAAAATAAATGAAGTTGAGGATTCATATCCTCACTGGCGAGAGTATATAAATTTTTCTAAGCGATCCATACCCTTTTCAATGGTGGGCAGGTCAGTAGCATAAGAGAGACGGATGTGGGAATCTGTGCCAAAAGCAATACCCGGTATAACAGCGACCTGTTGCTCTTCCAATAATGCATTACAAAAATCAAGGGAGTTCATCCCCGTTTCTTGAATATTGGGGAATAAGTAAAACGCTCCTTCTGGTTTTGGACACGTCAATCCGGGCAGGGTATTTAGGCGATCTAACATGACTTGCCGTCGTTGGGCAAATGCGAATCGCATTGCCTCCACACAGCTTTGATCTCCTTCTAAAGCCGCGATCGCCCCGTATTGGGCAAATGTACAAACATTTGATGTACTGTGATCTTGTACTTTAGAGGCTGCCTTAATCAAATCCAGGGGAGCGGCTAAGTAGCCCACTCGCCAACCAGTCATGGAATAGGCTTTGGCAAAGCCACTGCTGATAACAGTACGGGATAAAACATCGCCATTGATTGACCCGATACTTTGGTGTACAGCATCGTCATAGAGAATTTTTTCATAGATTTCATCAGAAACTACGGTCAAATCCATATCAATTACAACTGACGCTAATGCCTGCACTTCGGATGGAGTGTACACCCTACCCGTAGGGTTAGAGGGAGAATTAAGGACAAATAATTTAGTTTTAGGAGTAACTGCCTGTCGTAGTTGGGCAGCTGTAATTTTACAACTCCCATCCGTAGCTACAATCACTGGCGTCCCCCCTGCCAAGGTAACCATTTCTGGATAACTCAGCCAATAGGGCGCCGGAATAATCACCTCATCCCCTGGCTCTACTAATGCCATCATTAAATTAAACAGGGAGTGCTTACCCCCATTGGTAACCATAATATTTTCAGCAGTATAATTTAATTGATTTTCAGTGCGTAGTTTGTGGGCGATTAGCTCTCGTAACCGGGGCTCACCAAGTCCTGGACCGTACTTGGTCTTACCGGCGTCCAGTGCCCTTTGGGCTGCCACCTTAATGTGGGTAGGAGTGTCAAAATCAGGTTCGCCAGCGCTGAAGCTACACACATCCAACCCACTTGATGCCATAGCCTTGGCTTTTGCTGATATTGCCAAAGTCATGGATGGGGTTACTTGACTAATTCTTGTAGCTGGTTTGATGGACATTGCAGGTTATTTTTTGGGGAGATAAACTTCAATTTTGTTGTATATTTTCCAGATGCAATTCAATTGACTAAGGCTATTTTTAATATAACTGGTTAAGAAATATCCCAGCTTGATGAGGATTTTTCTGACTTTCCTTAACCCATCCTAAGACATTCAATAACCTACAACAAACCTTAGGTTACAGTTTTTAACGTTCATCACTTCGTTTTAAAATAATCATTTCATTTCCCACAACAGGACTGCGAGCCAGCAGTTGGTCAGACTGATTTCGTATTTCCAGGTTGGTAAAACTGAGTTCCCCCGACTGCCGGAGCAACGTTTGAGCTAATTGGTTCTGTTGATCAATGGATAATGTGTACCATTTTTCATTCAGGACGATGGTCAGTAATCCTTGGGAATAGTTCACCTGAATAGTCTCTACCAGTAGCTGCCCAAAGGATAAAGAACCGGTTGCTTCGGTAATTCGCCGCTGAAGTGGAATTAACAACGGCGGTAATGAAGGAGTGGGAACTGGAGTAGGGAGTGGGAATTGGGGGGATGGGACGACAACAAGGGGAGATGGGGTTGGGGTTGAGATCAAAAAGGAGGATCCTTTCCACATAAATGCAATGGCTGCTAGGATGGCGATCGCTCCCCAGATCAACCACTTGACAGAACGATGTTTTAGGCTGAAAAGGGATGATGACCGTTCGTTTATCCCAGTCCAATAATGGGCAATGACCCCAAGAAATGGAATGAGGGGTTGGTCAGGATATTGTTCTAACCTGGCAACCCAAGCTTCCAAAATAAGGATACCCCGTTTTAGCAGTTGAATGAAGAAATCACGCACGGATATAGAAGGAAGTTTATGACCACAATTCAGTGGTTAAAGAATTGACGCAATCGGTATAGTGTTAAAGTCTGTCCTAAATTTAAAGGAAGTAAGGAAATTCCCTCCATCCGACTTTGCACCCAACCTTCTCCCCAATGCCACTCATGAAATCCATCAATTCCCTGAGTGAGGATGAGCCGTAATTGGTTTTCCGTTAAAACATCCACCTGATGATTGACTGGGATGGGACCAAGCCAGGTTTGGAATTGTAATCCAAGGATAAGCTGAGTGGGCATTCCCGGTTCTAGTTGTTGAGGCCAGAGCCATTTTTTCAGTTGGGATATTTGAGTTAAGCTGGATCGTAAATCATTCATCGAAGCATGAATCTCAATTCTGAGAGCACTTTGCTGAAATTCCCCTAACATAGTGTTGTGAAGTATAACCCTAATTAATAAACCATAATTTTAGAATACAGTTGTTGGGTGAAAAGCAATAATATCCTTGAAAGGCTTTTCTGACAAGGATTTCAGTAATTCCACCGTACAATTTCTGAAAGCTAAACTGCATTAGGATATCAGCCATTTTAATTAGTATCTCCCAATAGGTCTAGTATAACTTACCCTAAAATTGCAATAACTTTAAATTCAAATTCCTTTGGTATAATTCTCCCGATAAATCGGACAGATTAATAAGATGAAAAAGTTGCCAAATATCCCCCCAAAGTATGGAGAAAGTAAAACCAATGCACCGAAAAAACATAGTACCCAATTCAAAACCCAAATCCCGCTAGAAGCAGTCAAGGGAATGAAAACAATTAAAGTGATCGCCAGTGAATCAGCAGTTCATCCCCTGGTTGACTGACAAAAGTTGTACGCCCTCACCCCCAACCCCTCTCCCAGGGGCGAGGGGAGCCGATCCACCCCTCCGGTTCCCTCTCCCATCGGGAGAGGGCTAGGGTGAGGGCTTTCGGGGTTTTGGCTGAGAAGTTTTGTCCGTCAATCAGCTTTGGCGCATCGATCCAGTCCATGACACAGACAATAGAATTGTCATCAAATTTCCCATCGACAATTCCACTATAGCCAATGTTAATGGTAAACTTTACGTTAAGTGATAAGGGTAAAAGATTTGTGGGTTTGCTTCCCTTGGCTTATGGTTATCACAGAGATACAGTGTTACTTTAGTCAACCTAGTGGTTTATATCAGTACTATGATAGTTGTCAATTCAACTTACTTTAAGGTGTAGGTTTGGGAAACCATGACGATTCAGACAAAAATTCCAGTGGTGGTCAATGGAGCGGCAGGTAACATGGGTCGCGAGGTGATAAAAGCGATCGCTGCCACTCATGACTTAACTATTGTGGGGGCTTTGGATCAAAATCCTGATTTGCAAGGTCTGGACGCAGGAGAACTGGCAGGAATTGCAGCCTTGGAAATTCCTATCACCAATGACCGGGAAGGAATGTTTGCAATGGTTAGTCAGGGAAAACAAGTCCCAGTCATGGTAGATTTTACCCATCCTGACTCAGTGTACGACGCTATCCGAGGGGCGATCGCCTATGGGGTGTATCCCGTAGTAGGAACCACTGGGCTTAATCCAAAACAGATCAATGACTTGGCTATATTTGCTGACAAAGCCAGTGTTGGTTGTCTAATCATTCCTAATTTTTCCATTGGTATAGTATTGCTGCAACAAGCAGCCTTACAAGCCTCCAAATATTTTGATCATGTGGAAATTATTGAATTGCACCATAACCAGAAAGCTGATGCTCCCAGTGGCACGGCTATCCAAACTGCTCAATTATTGAGGGAACTGGGTAAGGACTTTAACCCCCCCATGGTTTCAGAAACAGAAACCATGGCTGGAGCAAGGGGAACGGTTGATCAGTCGGGTATTCGCATTCATAGCATCAGGTTGCCGGGGTTAATTGCCCATCAAGAAGTCATCTTTGGTGCCCCAGGACAAGTTTATACGGTGCGCCATGATACTAGCCATCGGTCTTGTTATATGCCTGGAGTCCTATTAGCTATTCGTAAGGTACGGCAATTACGGTCATTAGTCTATGGATTGGAAAAGATTTTATAGGACTGCCTTTGGATGATAAAAGATTATCCACAACCTTTAAACTGCTGAAGACTTGGAAGACTTATTTGTTTGTTCGTCAAACTGGGCTACGATCAACGCACATAAGACAAACGATAGAACCATGGGCATGGGAGACGAAGAATAACAAGTGGTTATACAAGAAATGATGGTGATGGCGATCGCCCCAAAACAGCAAAACCGCTCTTCATTGGTTAATCCTTTTTTGGCTTTGATTGCTTGCAAAACTTGTACAGGAATGGGTTCCGGCATTACTGCACCGGGCGGAAATGCCCAAAAATTATGGCACTCTTCAATGGGATCCGTCCAACCATTTTCTGTACACCATTCGTTAACCCATTCAATGGCGTATCGTTTCATCGTTACCTCTTGGCTTTCAAACTAAGTAAATGGCGGGGTACAACGTTCTTTCCTGGAAGTAAGGGAGTTTGGAGATTAACCAAAGCCTCCGTTGTGGGAAAGATAGACATCTAAGCTAACATACCCACTGATCAGACCTGATTAAAAACAATTAGATTGTTATTAAATTTTACTTTTTCAATAACCATGAACTGGAACCAGATTGCTACCCAGATTACTGAAATCACTGGAATTCAATTCCAAGTCAAGGAACATCGATCAATTACCGGCGGATGCATTAACCAGGGAGTCATGATCACCGATGGTCAACGGCGATTTTTTATAAAACTCAATCAGGGAAAATATTTAGATATGTTTGTATCAGAGGCTGCTGGTCTCCAGCAACTCATTGAGACACAAACCATCAGCCTCCCCCATCCAATATGTTGGGGAATTGCTGGTGAGAGAAGCTATCTGGTGTTAGAGTGGATAGACTTTGGCTCCGGAGAACCCACTGTTTGGAGGGAAATGGGGCGAAAGCTGGCTAGATTGCACCAGTGGGTTCCCAAATTGATGGACGGCAAATCACCTCACCAATCATTTGGCTGGCATCGGAACAATACCATTGGATTGACACCCCAATTGAATCCATGGACAAGGGATTGGTCAAATTTTTGGATTCATAGTCGCATTGATTATCAACTACAGATGGCACAACAGCGGGGAGGATACTTTCCAAAAGCAGAACAGCTATTAACCCTGATTCCAACCCTATTACGGGGGCATTATCCCCGCCCTTCCTTAGTTCATGGTGATCTCTGGGCTGGGAATTGGGGAATCCGATGTACTGGTGAACCTGTTATCTTTGACCCCGCTCCCTATTGGGGGGACCGAGAGGTGGATCTTGCCATGACTGAATTATTTGGTCGATTTCCTGAGCCATTTTACCAAGGGTATGATGAATTATTTCCTATGGAGAAAGGGTATGAATCTCGGAAGGTTCTTTACAATCTCTATCATGTTTTGAATCATTTTAATTTATTTGGAGGGAGTTATGAGTCTCAGGTTAACACCATGATTAGTCAATTAATTGGTTGTTAGATTGAAACTTGTTGTGAACGCAAGAGGCGCGATCGCCTTCATCCAACAATCGCACCTCTGACTTATTTTTCAGAAAACTACAACAACTTCGAGCTTATCGGTGGTTGTGCAGTTGTGTTCACTGGAAAACCGATATCAACAGCAGCAGCATCTTTTTGTCTAGGAAACAGCCACTTACCGAATTTGGCATAAAGGGCAGGAATCACCAATAACGTTAACGCTGTGGAGGTGAATAGCCCACCCAATACTACAATTGCCAGTGGTTGCAGAATTTCGTTTCCGGATCCCCTAGCGATCGCCAGGGGCAACGTTCCCAACGCCGAGGTGAGAGCCGTCATGAGAATGGCATTAACTCGTTCCAGAGAGCCTTTCACGATCACATCCTTGGGGTGCATTCCCTGGGAAAATTTGGCGTTGTAGTTGTCTACCAGCAACAGTCCGTTGCGAACGGCAACGCCAAATAGGGTAATGAAGCCAACCAGAGAGGCAATAGAAATCACACCGCCCGTTAGGATGATGGAGAGAATGCCACCCACTAATGCCAATGGCAGGTTGATCATAATGGCGATCGTGGCGGGCAGAGATTTCACCGAGAAGAACATCAACACGGTAATGACGATCGCTGCCAGGATGCTGTAAACCAGCAGATTGTTGGTAGCGTGTTGTTCTGATTCAAACTGTCCACCGTACTGAATGAAATAGCCATTAGGCAGCTGAACCTTTTGCTTAATCTGGGATTGAATATCGCTGACAACGCTACCCAAATCGCGTTCAGCCACGTTTGCGGAAACGACAATCAGCCGCGAAACATCCTCTCGGTTGACCACGTTTGCGCCCATACCATATTCCACCTTTGTTACGGCTCCCAGTGAGATCGTTTGTCCAGTGGGTGTACTGATTGGAATAGCACGAATGGCATCTAGATTACTGCGAGCGGATTCCTGTAAACCAACGCTGATATTGATTAACTGTTGGTTCTCCGGCACTTGTGAGACGATACGACCATTCAGTGCTGTCTCAACAACATCCGAAATCGCCGCCATGCTTAAACCATAGTTCGCTGCTGCTCGGTCATAGTGAATCTGCACCTGGCGAATCGGCAACTGGGGTTCAAGCTGTAAGTCTACCACTCCAGCAATCGGTTCCATGACATCGCGCACCTGTTCACCAATCGTTCGCAGTTGTGCCAGGTCGGGACCAAAGATTTTGACGGCGATCGCACTTCTGACACCAGACAACACCTCATCCATGCGGTGAGAAATAAATCCACCAATGTTGGAGGCAACCCCAGGCAGTTTATTGAACTCTTGCCGCAGTTGTTTGATGCTGGCTTCGCGGTCTTGCATGGCTTGATCGCTCAATTCCACATCCACATGGGCCATACTTACCCCAGCCCCGTCCGCATCTCCAGGAGCACGTCCGGCGCGTACCTGCACCCACTCGTAGAGAGGATTATCCTTAAGTGAATTTGCCAGTGCCATGCCTGCCCGATTGGTCATCTCTAGTGATACACCAGGAAATAGCACCATTGAGTTGACCAGGGATTTTTCCTGGAATTCTGGCAGGAACACTCGTCCGAGGGAGGGAACAATGGCGAACGTTGCCACTAACGCTGCGAGTGCTAAACCCAGAATGATTTGAGGCGATCGCAATGACAGGTTAAGCAATGGACGATACAACCGTGATGCCAACCGCGAGGCGTAGGTGTTTTCCTGCGGGAGAGTACGGTTAGCAAGAAGAATGGCACATAGTGCTGGAGTTAGGGTCATTGCGACCAGAAGAGACGCTGCAATAGATAGCAGATATGCCATTCCCATGGGGGCAAAAATTCGTCCTTCTACTCCGGTCAAGCTAAAGATCGGTGCAAAGACCACGATGATAATGACCGTTGAGAAAACGACCGCCAGCCGCACTTCTACAAACGCATCAAAAATCACCTTAAACGGATGCTTTGGAGTGCTTTGCACTTGATTTGTTCGGAGTCCGCGATAGCAGTTCTCCATGTAAACGATCGAGTCATCCACAAATGCCCCCAGAGCAACGACTAAGCCCCCCAGGGTCATAGTATTGATGCCCAAGCCAAAGGCTTTCATCAGCAGCACCCCAATCAGTAACGAGAGCGGAATCGCCGTCAGGGTAATCATCGCCGTGCGCCAGTTCATCAGAAACAGCAGCATGACCACCGATACAATGACAATCCCTTCGACTAACGAACCACCCACGTTTTGAATGGCGGTATCAATAAAGTTTGCCTGCCTGAAGGTTCGTGCCACCTGTACATCTGAGGGAAACGTTGCTTGCAGCGATTGAATCACCGCCTCCACGCCTTTTGTCACCGTGGGGGTATCGACATCGGGCTGCTTGTTGATCATCAAAACGACCGCAGGCTGCCCATTAAAGCTGGCATCTCCTCGTTTGAGGGCAGATCCAGTTTTGACCTCCGCCACATCCCCCAGCAAAATTGGTTTACCGTTTTCAACTTTGACGACGGACTGTTGCAAGTCTGCGATCGACTTGACCTGACCAATGCCGCGTACCAATAGTTCTTGTCCACCCCCCACCAGAAAACCGCCTGGTGCGCTAGAATTTGCGCCCGTTGCTGCCTTTGTGACTTCCGCGAGGGACACATTGAGCGATCGCAACTGGGCTGGGTCAACCAGTACCTGTTCCTGCCTCTCGTCCCCGCCATAAACCGTCACCTGGGATACCCCCTGTACAGAGAGCACCTGATTACTAAGGGTTACTTCCACTAGACGGCGCAGATCCATGAGGGAGGTTTGACCCTGTCCGTTAACGGTAAAGGCATACTGCAAAATCGTCCCCAGCGGAGAGACCAAGGGGGAAATTTCGGGAATGTGCGCTGCTTCGGGTAACTGACCTGTGACCTGCTGAAGTCGCTCTGTCACTGCCTGCCGCGCTCTGTAAATATCGGTATCTTGGTCAAACACCACACTGACCATCGATAGCCCCACCTTAGAGGACGATCGCACCGTCGTTACTCCCGGCAGTCCATTCACCGCACTTTCGATCGGCACTGTAATCTGGGTTTCCACTTCCTCTGGAGCCAGCCCTGACGCTTCTGTATGAATGTCCACCTGGGGTGGGGCAAATTCAGGAAACACATCCAGCGGCATCTGGGTGATGCTAAAGACTCCCCAGATCGTGACCAGAATCGCCGCAATCACAATAAACCACCGTTGGGCGATCGAGGTTTTAAGAGTTTGATTGAAAAGGGAGTTGAACATCTTAAATTAGATGCCTCCCTTCTTGCTGGAAAACGTGCCCTTTTTCTTGCGGTTGCCCAACACGGCGATCGCTCCTCCAATCAAAACAACGGCTACCCCGCCAACTGCGGCTAACAACCCCATTGGAAAACTACCCGTTGTTTCGGTCATAGCAACCATATTGCCTGCTGCATCATGACCGTGAGGAAGCCCTTGAGCATCTGCCTGAGTATGGGTTGTATCCGTTTGAGGAGAGGCAATTGGAGAGGTTGCGGTATTGGGAGAGGCTTCAACACTTTGCGTTTTGCGCGATTCAGCGTACAGTGACAAACTGCCTTGGGTCACGAGCTCTTCTCCAACGGATAACCCTTCAGTCACCTGGATCAGTTCGCCCTGAGTGGCTCCTGTCGTGACGGTAACAGGCTCATAGAAATTCTTATACTGCACAAAGACAATTTGCGTGCCATCTGCTTCGACTACCGCTGTCACAGGGATGAGAACCGCAGCACTGCCATCGGCGGCTGGCGCAATGGGCGTAACTTGAATCCCCAGCAGAGGGTGAGTCTCCGGATTCACCTGAACACGATTAATGCCCCCTTCCGCTTGAAACTCATCTCCATGACCAACGTGAGCGAAAAAGGGTAGGGGGGTACTGATGGCTAAGATGCCTGCGAGAATGGGGCTAACAATCCAAAAGGGTTTCATAGTAACTCCTCATAACATCAAAACACTTCGTCGATTAGACAAATTGGGCAAGAGTCTCCCGTAACTTACCAGAGACTAGATGAAATCGAGGTGAAAAGGGCAGTGATTCTGTAAAATTAGTGTCATGAGTGATCACCCTTGAGTTATGCGGATTTTGCTGGTGGAAGATGAAGCCGATTTGGGACTGGCGATTAAGCAAGTTCTGGTGGGTAAAAAATACGTAGTCGATTGGGTTCCCGATGGTAACCAGGCTTGGCTGTGCCTGGAAGCGCAATGGACTGATTACACCGTGGCAATTTTTGATTGGATGCTGCCGGGGGTATCAGGACTGGAGCTATGTCAACGCCTGAGATCGCACCATAATCCTCTCCCTGTCTTAATGCTGACTGCATTAGGACAAGCAAAAAATCGGATTGCCGGACTGGATGCAGGAGCCGATGATTACCTGGTCAAGCCGTTTGTGATGGAAGAATTGTTGGCGCGGTTGCGGGCACTCCAGCGGCGATCGCCCCAGCTTCAACCGCAAACATTAGTGATTGGTGCCTTCAGCCTAGATCATGCCAATAATGCACTTCAGGTCAATCAGACAAGTCAGCCACCCCAAACGATTCCTCTAACTGTCAAAGAATTTCAGGTGCTGGCTTACTTGATGCAAAATCCGGGTCGCATCATTCCCGGCAGTAAGATCCGTCAGCAACTTTGGGACATTGACGAAGAACCCATAAGCAATGTCGTAGCCGCTCAAATGCGACTTTTGCGACGGAAGCTTGCCAGTTATAGCTGTGAATGTCCCATTGAAACTGTTCCGGGTCAGGGCTATCGTTTTGTTGTGTTACCATGAACATCAATCGGCTCTTTCGTCGGAGTCGAATCCGGTTAGCCTTCTGGTATGTCCTGGTGATGGGCACCATCCTGAGCCTATCGGGGTTTGTGGTTTACCGCTCGATTGTTCAGTCCAATTGGGTGGCGCTGGAACGAGAGATTGAATCCATTGCTGGAACCCTACACGACAGCCTGGAACCGATGCTTCCGGTAACAGGAGATCCAGCGATCGTTTTACAGCAAATTTTTCCTGATCTTTGTTTAGTTGGAAAAGCTTGCACCGTCAACCCGACGCTGATTCAAAGACACACCATTGGGATTAGCGATCGCTCCATCTATTACATTCGCCTGTTTGACCATCACGGAAAGCTGCTTACTTTTTCTGCTAATCAACCGCCCTATCTCCCCAACACGTTAACGTCACCCGACTGGCAAACCATTAACACCTCAAACGGAATGCGCTACCGCCAGTTCACGACTATTCTTCACAGTGCTGGAGGGCATAATCTGGAAGGGCACAACCATGACTCCTGGGGATACCTGCAAATTGGACGCACGTTAGCCTCCTTGGATGCTGAAACCCGACGAATTCAATGGATTTTGGCAATTGGATTTCCAGTTGCACTGGGTTTAGTGGTGGTGTCTAGCTGGTGGTTATCCGGATTGGCAATGCAGCCCATTTACCAGTCTTACCAGCAACAACAGCAGTTTACTGCCAACGCCGCTCATGAGTTGCGTTCTCCTCTGGCAAGTCTACTGGCAACTGTAGAAGCCCTCCTCCGAGTGCGGGAACCTGATCCATCCCACCTTCAAACTATGTTGCCAACGATTGAACGGCAGGGACGTCGGTTGAGCCATTTGATTAAGGATCTCCTATTGTTAGCCAGCCTTGAGCAAAATGAAACACCTGTCCCTTTTCTGCCCTGTTGCTTAAACGATTTAGTGGTTGACTTAACTGAAGAATTTTTGGAACTGGCGGTGGCAGCAGATATCCAACTAACCAGCAAAGTTCCATCCGTTATGATCTATGTGCTTGGGAATGAATCACAACTCTATCGCATGGTCTCTAACTTGATCGCCAATGCCATTCAGTACACCCCTGCTGGAGGCAGCGTGACGGTGAGACTAGAACCACGCGATCGCAAGGCTGTCATTGCAGTTAAGGATACAGGCATTGGAATCCCTACCGATCAACAAGGGCGCATTTTCGATCGCTTCTACCGCGTGGATGGCGATCGCTCTCGTAAGACGGGAGGGACAGGACTGGGCTTAGCCATTGCTCATGCGATCGCGCTTAAACATCAAGCCCGTATTAAAATCGAAAGCCAGGTGGAGCAGGGCAGCTTATTTACCGTTGAGCTAGAGACCGTTGTCAGTTAGTTTGACCAACTGACAAGTGAAAAGATGTCGAGTTAACAAGCGACAGCAGTACAACAATGGTGCAGCGGACGGTATAAAAATCTTGGCTATGAGGCAAGAGTGATCTGCCACCGCTGACCTGGAACGTTAGACCGCAAAAGGAGATAACGGTGAAGAGCAAACTTTTTTAATTTGAGTTTAATTGTAGGTATCGCAGCGACCTCTTTAGTCACACAAGTAGAGCAAGCCAATAGTCAGGTATTTCGTCCAACATTTCATGAGTCTACTTTTGTACAAGGATTTAGTTTAGCAAAAACTGGACATTTAACGTTTTTAATTGATGTTAACGTTCTTGAAAATTCATCTGGAATTGGTTCGGGTACGGTTCAGTACAAAGGGCACAAGATGGACTACAGATGGGTATTGAAGCTCAGTGTGTAAAAAG
>CAIUCS010000187.1 GCA_903897715.1 uncultured Synechococcales cyanobacterium | reverse complement strand
CCAATTATAAGTTTGCCATCGAAAAGTCTTCTCTTGGGTTATTACCGCTGCCCGGTTTAGCCTGGGATGGTAGAGTATCCCTAGGGTCATAGTTCAATAGGTGATTATGATAGTTAAAGATGTAATCCAATGGTTTGAAGCTTGGGCTAATCCGCAGTGGCAAGAAAAGTGGGATAATAGCGGCTGGCAGGTAGAGCCCGGGGTTCTCCACATCCCTGCCCATGTATTGGTGGCACTGACCCCAACCCTTTCAGTAATGGAAGAGGCGATCGCTTGTGTAAATCAAGGGATTCCGGTTAATTTAATATTAACCCACCATCCGTTAATCTTTAACCCCCTCAAATCCCTACGCCATGGGGAAGCGGTTGCTCAAATCATCCATCTGGCTTTTCTCCACAACATA
Source organism: uncultured Synechococcales cyanobacterium (assembly GCA_903897715.1). Lineage (GTDB taxonomy): Bacteria > Cyanobacteriota > Cyanobacteriia > CAIUCS01 > CAIUCS01 > CAIUCS01. The sequence continues at coordinate 19,577 of CAIUCS010000187.1, read as the reverse complement.
GGGATATATACCGCCCATACCAACTTTGATCAAGTTGATGGGGGTACCGCCGCAGTGTTAGCAGACTTACTCCACTTGAAGCAGGTAATCCCCCTTGTCCCTACTGGTGAAGGGAGAGGTTACGGTAGGATCGGAATTTTAGATCCAGTCTTACCCTTACAAGCCTTACTAACCCACATTTGCCAGGTATTATCCCCCCCTGATTTGATTGTTTCCCCCCTTGCTGACACCACGGAACTGATTCAAAAAGTGGCAGTATTGGGAGGTTCGGGGGCAAGTTTTATGGATGCAGCACTTTCTGCCGGGGCTGAAGTTTATGTAACCGCTGATTGTAAATTCCATCAATTTCAAGCAAGTCGCGATGGCAATTTAATCCTCGTAGATGCCGGTCACTATGGGACGGAGCGACCGGCATGTGAACGATTGGTGGAACGATTAAAGGAATTGGGTTTACCCTGGGTCAAGTTAAGCGTCCGGGATGAGGATTTTCGTCAATTTTTCCACTCCTAAATCAGCGACCCTTCCCCAATACCTGTGTCAGTATATCCCGGTGCAACAATGCCCGATTGCCATAAATCTGGGTGTGGTCTTGAGTCAACTGATTAGGGGCGTTAAAATGGGTCAACCATTGATGATACATAGTATCCGCAGATGTGGGGAATGATGGGTGGTGGTCACCACCGGTTAAACTCCATCCAGGAATTGAAAGTTCCACCATAAGGGAAGAGACCTTGGGGTCATAACTGATTGCAAAACAACGACACCCTTCCGCAGCAGCCATAATCAGCCCATGGTAGCGCATGGAAATTGCCATTTCCACCCCGCGAAATAATCCTTTCAATTGCTGAGGATTGGTTAGGTTGACCACTGTATGGGCACCCGTAAGATGGGGTTGAATCATCTTGGTGATGGTCATATCCTGGGATGATTGAAACGGAACCAACACAATAGAGCCATGGGTAGCCCGTTGAAACTGAACCAAGGACTGGATGAACAGGTGCAGCCGTTCAGGGGTTAATTGGGGATGGGGACGTAAGTTTACGGCAATTCGCGGAGTTGGAAGGGTTTCAATCTCGGGTACATTCACCCCCTTTAAGGTCCACACCGGGTCGGGGGCTAACACCGTTGGGATGTGCCATCTTGCCATTAAGTTAGCGGACTCGGAATTACGAACACTCACCGCCTGACAATGGCGAAAGGTTTGCCGTGCCAACCATCGGGTGAAGGGATACCGCAGGGGACCAACCCCCTGAGCCCAGGCGATGGTTTTTAGCCCCATTATCTGTGCTAATGCCATCAATCCCCCGTAGTATAAAGGACTAAGCCCGCTAGTCGCATCCTGAATTAAACTACCTCCCCCCCATATAAATGCATCTGCATCCCGGATCGCCCGGATAACTGACACCAATCCCATTCGGTCAATAACTTGAAACATCCGACCTTGCCCCAGGGCATTGGATGCTAATTCAGACGTATGTAATTTATTTCCAGATAAAATTACAGGGATGACAGCAGGGGGCAACATCTGTAGCAATGAAGCAAGCAATGCCTCATCCCCTCCATTTCCCAAACCGTAATATCCGCATAGAACAACTTTCATGGAACTATTCAATCATGTCAGTGAGTGGTAGGGCACGTAATCGTTTACATTCCCCATATAAAAAAAACCGTGAGACGGAACATGGAGATGGATCAATGGTTTTTTAGAGCCGTTCCGTTTTGTGGATGATTGATTAAAACGAAGCCTTAGTGTGGGTAAAAAACCATTGGGTTATTTCTGAAATACTTCGCCAAAAAAATCAATCGCCTCTTGTAGTGTTTCAATAAATCGGTCAATTTCACTACGGGTATTATAAAAATAAAGGCTAGCCCGTGCCGTAGACTGAGCATTTAGATGGCGATGGAGGGGTTGGGTGCAATGATGACCAGCCCGGATGGCAATACCTGCCTGGTCTAAAATGGTTGATAAGTCATGGGGATGGATACCATCCACTGTAAATGCAGCCAAAGCAGCCCGTCCCTGGTTTTTAGGATAATTGGTTTGGTTTAACTGGGGTCCATAGACCTGAATGTTCGGTATGGTATACAACTGTTGCAACAGATAGGCAGTAAGTTCCTCTTCATACTGATGGATGATATCCATCCCAATTTTAGTTAAATAATCTACCGCAGCCCCTAAGGCGATCGCCTCACCTATGGCAGGGGTTCCTGCCTCAAATTTATAGGGTAGGTCTGCATAGGTGGCATGATCAAGAAAAACATCAGCAATCATTTCCCCGCCCCCTAAAAATGGGGGCATAGACCGCAAAACCTCCAACTTCCCATACAAAAAGCCAATCCCCGAAGGTCCACACATTTTATGACCCGATGCAACCAACCAATCACAATTCATTGACTGCACATCAATTGGCAGGTGGGGGACACTTTGGCAGGCATCAATTAGAACTCGGGCACCATAGCCATGGGCAAGATTCACAATTTCTGCAACTGGATTAACACAGCCTAAGGTATTAGAAACATGAACCACAGACACTAACCTCGTGCGGTTCCCCAGAAGAGACTGGTAATGATCCACATCCAATTCGCCAGAATGGGTAAGGTTGATAAATTTTAAGACTGCTCCCGTCTTTTGAGCAATCAATTGCCAGGGGATCAGGTTACTATGATGTTCCATGACTGATAAAACCACTTCATCCCCCGGTTGAAGTTGATCCAATCCCCAGGTGTAAGCTACCAAATTAATTGCCTCACTGGCATTACGGGTATAGACCACTTCTTGATGGGAGCGGGCATTAATAAAACGGGCAATCTTCTCCCGAGCTTGTTCGTAAGATTCAGTGGCGCGGTTACTGAGGGTGTGGACACCCCGATGAACATTAGCATTATCCCGTTCATAATAATGACGGAGTACATCCAATACTGTCTGGGGTTTTTGGGATGTGGCGGCATTATCAAAATAAATCAGGGGATGTCCATGAATTTCCTGGTGTAAAATGGGAAAATCAGAACGGAGTTTTACACCCAGGGATTCTTCAGTTGTTGGGGGCATGATGGGTAGGGGGTTGGAATTACAGGATCAGTTGTTACATGGGGTGATTAACCCGTTGCCTGATGGCTTGGTTTAATGATGCACCCAGTTGAGGGAGGGGAATATGGCTAATAATTTCTGTGGTAAAAGCATCAACGAGTAATTGACGAGCATAGGGAATGGGTAACCCCCGACTTTGCAAATAAAAAATTTCTTCCCCATCCAATTGGCTAACGGTAGCACCATGGGTACATTTAACATTATCGGCAACAATTTCTAGTTGAGGTTTGGTATCAACCCTAGCTTTAGGAGATACTAACAAGGTTCGGTTTAACTGGGAAGCATCCGTGAGCTGAGCCGCTTTCGGGACTACCAGTTTACCATTGAATATGGTGTGACTGCGATCGCCTGCAATGGCTTTTTGTAGTTGTTGACTGGTGCCATGGGGGCGGGTGAAGGTAATGGAGGTATGGGTATCAATCACCTGTTGTTCACCCGACACATTGAGACCATAGAGCAGTGTCTGGGATTGTTCCCCAACTTGAACAACTTCTACGTTATGTCTGCCTAAGACTCCACCCAATCCCACAGACACACTCTGGTAGGTGGTATTCTGCCCTTGAGAAACAGCGGTTTTACCAATATGAATTGCCTGATTATTTTGCCGTTGAACCCGTACATGGGTCACCATAGACTGATCATCCATCCAGATTTCGGTCACTCCATTGGTAAATTGTACTCCCGCACCCAAGGATTTATACTCCTCTACCAATGTAACCTGACTGCCAGATTGGGCAACCAGAAGACAACGGGGATAGGCAGCCAGAGGGGAAGCAAAAGCACTGGAAATAAATAATAAATGGATTGGACAGGGGACGATGGCATTGGGGGGCAACCAGATCAATGCTCCATCAACCAAACAAGCCATGTTCAAGGCTGTAAAAACCTCTTCATTTCCCGTTTGTTTTCCTAGATAATTTTGAAGCAGGGGATATTGGTCAGGGGTAAGTTGACTGAATGAAGTCACGATTAGTTGGTTGGGTAGCCCTGACACATCAGATAAATGGCTGGCATAGTGACCATCCACAAATACTAGACGAATGGTGTTGGCAAGATAATCGGTGGTTAATTCAGAGGGATTAGGACTTACTAAAGGTTCTTGGACCGCTTCAAATTGGGTATTGAGCAACGCTGATAAGTCCGTAAATCGCCATTCTTCATCCCGGGCAGTGGGGATGGTTTGTTCGGAAGCCAAAGCAAGCCCCCGCTGGCGTAACTCCCCCAACCATGGACATCGGGTGACCGGAGGGCGATTGTTGAGCAATCGTTGTAAATTGTCGGTGGCTGTTGGCGGGTGATCCAGTGGCATAGTCACCCCATCTAACTGAGACTTCACGGGGCTACTCATCATTCAGCTACCCCAACCAATTCATTGTCACGAATCCAATCATAACCACGGGACTCCAGTTCCAAAGCAAGTTCCTTACCTCCCGTCGTCAGAATACGCCCAGACTCCATCACATGGACATAATCCGGGATAATATAATCCAATAACCGTTGGTAATGGGTAATCATTAGCACCGCCTTATCTGGAGTAGTTAACTGATTGACCCCATTGGCTACAATTTTTAAGGCATCAATATCTAATCCTGAATCAGTTTCATCTAATATGGCGAGTTTCGGTTCTAAAAGAGCCATTTGGAGAATTTCATTTCTCTTTTTTTCACCGCCGGAAAACCCTTCATTCACACTCCTCGTCAAGAAAGAAGGATCCATTTTAACAATATCTAATTTCCCTCGTACCAAATCATCAAAATCGAGGGCATCTAATTCCGGTTTTCCCTGTGCCTTAAGACGAGAATTGTAGGCAACGCGCAGAAAGTCTAAATTGCTCACTCCAGGGATTTCCAATGGATACTGAAATGCTAAAAAAAGACCACTAATTGCTCGTTCCTGGGGCTCTAGTGCTAACAAATCCTCACCCAGGAAGGTGATAGTTCCCCCTGTAACCCCATAGGCTGGATGACCAGCTAAAACTTTGGAAAAAGTACTTTTACCAGAGCCATTTGGACCCATAATGGCATGAATCTCACCCCGTTTAATTTCCAGATTCAACCCTTTAAGAATGGGTATCCCATCCACCTCGGCGGTTAAGTCTTTCACCGATAGAATCACATCACTCTCATCAATTATCGTCATGGTTTATAAAATCCTTATTTACTGGGAGTGGCATTTGTGTATGCCTAGCCAACACTACCTTCCAACTTGAGACTCAGTAAGCGGTCTGCTTCTACTGCAAACTCCATGGGTAGCTTATTAAAGACATCCCGACAAAAACCACTGATCATCATTGAAGCGGCATCCTCTAGGGATATTCCCCGCTGCTGAAAATAGAACAGTTGGTCTTCACCAATCTTGGAGGTGGATGCTTCATGTTCAACTTTCCCGGTTTGATTTTGAACTTGAATGTAGGGAAAGGTATTGGCACCGGCATTGTCCCCGATGAGCATGGAGTCACATTGAGAGTAATTACGGGCTCCATCGGCTTTTGGTCCTATTTTTACCAAACCACGATAACTGTTATTCGAATGCCCAACGGAAATTCCCTTGGAGATGATCGTGCTACGAGTGTTTTTACCCACATGGATCATCTTCGTACCCGTATCAGCCTGTTGATAATGGTTCGTCAGGGCAACGGAGTAAAATTCACCCACTGAATGATCCCCAACTAAAACACAACTGGGATATTTCCAGGTGATCGCTGAACCAGTCTCAACTTGTGTCCAGGATATTTTTGAGTTTGCTCCTTGGCATAATCCCCGTTTGGTCACAAAGTTATAAATTCCCCCCTTCCCGTTTGCATCCCCAGCGTACCAATTTTGAACGGTAGCATATTTAATTTCTGCATTATCTAGTGCCACCAATTCCACAACTGCCGCATGGAGTTGGTTGCTATCGTACATGGGAGCAGTGCATCCCTCCAAGTAACTGACAAAACTGCCTGACTCGGCTACAATCAATGTGCGTTCAAATTGACCTGACTCCCCATTATTGATTCGGAAATAAGTGGAAAGTTCCATCGGACAATGGGTATTTTTGGGAATATAGACAAAGGAACCGTCACTAAAAACAGCAGAATTGAGAGCGGCAAAATAATTGTCAGCAATGGGGACAACACGACCTAGATATTGTTCAATTAACTGTGGATGATGGTGTAAAGCTTCAGAAATTGAACAAAAAATGATTCCTTGTTCAGCTAATTTTTCTTTAAAGGTGGTAGCAACAGAAACGCTGTCGAAAATTGCATCCACTGCTACGTTCGTCAGACGTTTCTGTTCTGTTAGGGGGATACCTAGTTTCTCAAACGTTTCTAATAGGGTTGGATCAACCTGATCCAAACTCTTGAGTTTTTCTTTTGGTTTAGGAGCTGAATAATAAACAATATCTTGGTAGTTAATCGGGGGGTAGGTGACCGTGGGCCAAGTGGGGGAATCCATGGTTAACCATTGACGATAAGCACGGAGCCGAAAGTCTACCATGAATTGGGGTTCGTTTTTCTTAGCTGAAATCAGTCGTACCACATCCTCGTTTAAACCTTTGGGGATGGTGTCCGACTCAATGTCGGTCACAAAACCATATTTATAAGGACGGTTGACTAGGGTTTGAACGGATGAACTCATAAGAAAAACCAAGGTTGGATAGGTTAAGAATGGTAGGAATAGGAACTAAAAAGCCACATCAGGTTTAGATTGGCTAAAAAATTGACTAAACTTGGTTGGTCACTGCCCGAATTTCGTCAAAGGCAATATCCTGGCGATCGCCAGCAAAGTCATTATCAGGGGTCAGGAATAGCATACAGTGACATTCCTTCCGCTCCCGCATAGGTACACAAGGACAATTCCAAAATGCGATGGCCACTTCGGCATCTTTATTTTCATAGTGACGACAAGGACAGAGGGGAGCGCCCAACTCATCCTTATGCTTGGCTAAGCCTTCGATCACCACAGCCGTAACACTGGGGTCAACACAAAAAAAGGTACCAGTTCGCTTGGCATACTGCTCAGAAAAATGACGCATCGCCTCAAGATTTTTATCACTGGCTTGGGTAGGGTGAATTATTTCAGTCATACTTAAAACTACAAATGTTATGAAATGTTGAACAAATATACTAATACGAAATTGGAAATTCTATCCATGACTCCGGTGAAACAAGAATAAAGATTCCGATATAATAAAACAACATACATGTTTTGTATTGTAGGCAACTTTGGGTTACTTTGGCAACATAAATGTTGTAAAAGTAATCATTTACACCCTTCCTCAGACCCTAAAGTTGACTAACGTTAGTCGTGGGTACAGGCAGCCTTAGACTAAGAATTTCAGTAGATTTTGTAGGTTCAGTACCGATAAGAACCAACTTGCAAGAGCCTCAGGGCAATCATTAACCAGTCTATTCGGGATTATGCGACACCCATGAGTACGATTCAACACCCCTCTAGTAAACGAGATATCCTCCAATTATTGCTGAAACAAGGAAGGGCAACAGCTCAATCCTTAGCTGATGCCCTTCAGATTAGCCCCCAAGCCATTCGTCGCCACCTCAAAGATTTAGAAGAAGACGAGTTAATTATTCACCATGCCACTACTGGTGGCACGGGGCGACCCCAGTACACTTATCAACTGAGTCCAAAGGGTCGTAACCACATTCCCTGGATGTTCCATCAGGGCTCAACTGATAGCTATGGTGACTTCGCCCTCTCCCTAATGGATACCTTGGCGGATACCATTGGCACTGATCAAATGGGGTCTATTCTTCAAAAACAATGGGAAAAAAAAGCAGTGGAGTACCGCAACCATTTAGGCAATGGCACCCTTCAGGAACGGGTTGCCAATTTGGTGGCTCTACGGCAATTGGAAGGGTATATGGCGGAGTGGTATGCTGTTGACCCCAACTCAGATCATAACTCTTCCTCCGTCCACCGTTCCACCGGTTCCCAGTTCATCATTACTGAGTACAATTGTGCGATTCATGACATTGTGGAATCATTTCCCAGTGTTTGTAGCCATGAATTAGAAATGTTTGCAATGGCACTTGGGTGTACAGTGAAACGAACCCATTGGTTGGTTCATGGAGAACATCGGTGTGGCTATTTAATTCAGGAACGGGAACGATTCTAGGTAATCTTAGGTTTTCCGGAAAAGCAACTCGGTGGCTTTCGCTGCTGTGTGATCGGAGTGGGACGCATTCATAGACCCCAGTGGGCGGGCTGACATCCCGTGAAAGCTAACTTGCGTAACGTAAGCAGGATGGCTGCCACTTTGGAGTTATCAAAACAAGTGTTAAGCGGGGAATTATCATCGGCGGAAGTAGAGTCGGCGCAACAGTTACTCACCAGTCATTACATGCTGGGGTTATCGGATCCGGTGGTTTTATCGGATACTTTGACGGATAACGAAGTTTATGGCTTAGAACGGACAGAAATCATTCAATTTCCCCCATCGCATCAGAGCAGTTACGGTAGAAGAAGTGAATTGTGCCGCTCAAGAGTTACTTCATCCTGATCGTTGGCTGATTGTCTCAGCAGGCTAGGATCAGGGGTACTGAAATCTCATTACAGTCAAGACTTTTCTCCCTGATTGACTGACGAAACTTCTCAGCCAAAACCCCGAAAGTCCTCACCCCCAACCCCTCTCCCCCTGGGAGAGGGGTTGGGGGTGAGGGCGTACAACTTTTGTCAGTCAACCGGCTTTTCTCCACCCTCTAGGCACAACAATTAATCTGTAGCCACCACCTGGGGTAGACCCATACTATAATTTAAGACTCGACTGGTTAGATTATAAGAAATTATTCCAGACTGGAGGAGGGAACGGATAAAATGTTCCAAGTCAGAACCAATGCGACGGAGGTTATATTCGGTTAAATCCTGTCCTGAATAACCTTTAACCAAGCTATCGAATTGGGTATACACTTGTTTTAATGCAGCTTCACTCCAGTTAAATTCATTATCAGGATCCACGTTCAAGGTTAAGACGGTAGGGCTTGCTATGAATTCATTACCTTGCACTTCTGCTGTCAAGATATGAATATGGCGGGTGGTACATTTCAACATGATGGTGAGATATGGTTAAAAAAGTATGGTTTGAAGTTATTTTAACTGAAATCTAAGTAACTGAAAACGTATTGTTGACTTAAGGGATATAGTCCTCAAGGGTGCATCGATTGGACTTGCAGGATGCAGCACTCACAAAGTCCAAAAAACTCCAGGGTATGATAATAAATTTTAAAAGGAATAGCACGGGGTAAAGACATTTCCCAGTCTTTAACAGGACAGTTGTCTAACGGAAACGACCGTCCACATTGTAAGCAGGTTAGAAAATGATCATCCGTTAAAATGGGACTATAGAGGGATTCACCATGGGCTCCGGTACGAACCCGGATTAGTCCATGGAGTTTTAAGGTTTCCAAAGCCCGGTATACCGTTGCCAGTCCCATAGGATGGTGCTGACGGATGGTCGCATATAACTCTTGGGCTGAAAGTGGACCATCTTGCTGATGTAAAAAATCCAGCACTGACTGCTGATTTCGTGATAACCGGTGTTCATAACGATCCGATGGATTGTACATTTCAGTCATGCAACCAATCCCAATAAACTGGATAGAAGTGCTTTCTGGGCATGAAGTCGGTTTTCTGCTTGATCCCAAATGCGAGCATGGGTGCCCTCTAGAACGGTATTGGTGATTTCTTCCCCCCGATGGGCGGGTAAACAATGAAGAACAATTGCATTTGGATCAGCTGATGCTAATAGAGTAGAGTTGATCTGATAGGGTAGAAAAATTGGAATTCTAGCTTGGGCTAATTCCTCTTGCCCCATGCTTGCCCACACATCGGTATACAATACGTGGCTACCACGGGCAGCCATGGAGGGGTCGTCAGTGATGGTAATTTCAGTATTGGCGATGGCGATCGCCCTAGCTAATTCCACAACCTTCGGCAACGGTTGATGACTTTTCGGTGACGCTACTCGAATGTTCATTCCGGTTAAAGCGCAGCCTAATAATAAAGAATGAGCCATATTATTTCCGTCGCCCACATAGGTCAACGTCAAACCCGTTAATGAACCAAATGATTCTTGCACGGTTAGTAAATCTGCTAAAACTTGGCAAGGATGTTCCAAATCAGTTAAGGCATTGATAACGGGAATGGCGGCATAATGGGCAAACTCTTGTAAATCCTCCTGTCTAAAGGTTCGAATCGCCACTATATCTAAATATCGATCCAGCACCCGTGCCGTATCAGCAATGGGTTCTCCCCGACTCACCTGGGTCACATTGGGATGTAAATCAATGACTTGTCCACCTAATTGATACATCGCCACGGTAAAGCTAACTCTGGTGCGGGTAGAAGCCTTAGAAAATAATAAACCCAGCACCTGATGACAGGTTGGCTTAACAAGTCCCTGCTTCATCTGGGCTGCCAAAGTCAACAAAAATTGAATATCCTCGGCAGTTAAATCTGCCAAGCTTAATAGGTCTCGCCCCTTGAGTGTCACAAATCCTTATCCTTAGTGATGAAAACTGAATCGTATCAAATTTTTCACCGTAACGCGACGATAGATTGAGGAAAATTTTAAGGAATTTGATTCCCACCTAAACCCTTACCATTCTGGATGATTGGGATTATCGGATGATCGAATTCCCTTGGAGCCGCTGCCCAGCTAAATCACGAATTAAGGAAAGTCGGGATTGAATGTAGTCACCTAAGACCCTAGTCTCTGAATGGTCTAAGGTATAGTCCAATGCTAACTTTTTCAATAACCACTCCACTAAACTAGCATCATCCAGCTTGAGGATCAAATTGGCTTGGGTTGCTTCCACCACCACCCAAACTTGGCGTAGCATTAGAGGAGTCATAGACTTTTGCTCCTGAAGGTCTTCTTTAAGTTTTTCTCAACCTCTTCTAAAATATCCAATCAGAGATCAAAAAGTAAAATTCAACATAAGATGAAACAACATGTGGGAATCCTTCATGAAGAAAGTTAAACTTTATGACATGAGTCCAGTAGTCAGAAATTGGGTTGACGGGAAATTTACGATAAAACTGGATTTAAATTCTTTATTCAATTTAAGATATCAGCCTATAGTACACCAACATTTTATCCAAAATGTAATGAATTCCATATTTACCGCTTTCTTATTATCACCGTTGGTTCTATTGGCACTCATCACTCCCGTTCGATCAAACTGCGTTGATGACATCAGTGATCCAGACTTTGCCACCCCCCTATTCAAAAGATGGTTTGACCAACTCAAATCCCGTCAATCGTTTCCATGGGGAACAGTCAATCCCTATAATCGTTTTAGGGACGGTAGGGTTTATTTCAATTCCGACTTTGATACGTTAACCGCTCACCAACGAATGCAGGTTTTGGATCTGCTCCACTTGGATTTGGGGGGTAGAACCTGGTATCAACTCGTGCAATATTACCTCCCAAACAAGGAACTAGAGGGGATCGACCCGGTTCGTATCGGTGCTCGACACCCGTTTGCTGTCTATGGAAGTGATGGACGGTTGCTTTCACCAGTCTATGATGGATGTACTCGAATGCTGACGTTAACTGAACGCGCTCGGTTTCAATGGTACAGTTTACGCGGTGAGGTACCCCCTAGTCATCAAAATACTGTTAATCGCAACACTGGTTATCCATCTTGGCGAAGGGTTAGGTATCCCATCACACCCCAACACGAGCTGGGAGTTCGTCAGTCCTTTTGGAGACAAATTGGCTGGAGTTATGAGCGAGAATATAGGGGTTGGTGGATTGCCTGGGTACCAGAACACGGTTGGTTTGAAATCAATATCCCTTCCTCATCTGAATTACCACTGCTCCGGAAACGATTCCTCAATCGACCGCCCCAAGGATGGAAGTTTGTTGTAACCGATCAGTCAGGTATACGGCTTTGACACTCCCTCGCTTAAAAGACGAGGAAGTCTAGATTTCGCGGAGTGTCATGCACCACATCTCTCAGAATAAGCAAACCCATTACAGGAGAACCCTTCTAAAGAACTGAGAGACAGTCGTTTTACCCACCGGGTATCATCCTCGCAATGTACCCTGGTGTTGTGGTTCCCCATATCGCGTGTCAAGAAATGTCTGCAGGTTTCCTGAGGAAGTTCTCAAGGCATAGCCGAACGGACTGATTTTAGCTTAATATAATAGACTATATCTTTTTCATCATTCCTGGAGTAAACCCCATGACAAAACGCACCCTTAGAGGCACCAGCCGCAAACGCAAGCGGGTTTCTGGATTCCGTAGCCGGATGGAAACCCCCACAGGTCGTCGGGTATTACGGGATCGTCGTCGCAAAGGACGGGTGCGGTTAGCTGTAGCTTAGCCATGGGACTGCCTAAACTCCATCGTCTTCGGCATTCTCAGGATTTTTACCTAGTCTACCGTCAAGGTATTCGTCGTAATTCTGTCCACTTGCAATTGTACGCCCTACGAGATAGAGGAACGGTTCATCATTCTTCACCCCCGCCTAGTCATAAACCTAAACTAAAATCAGTGAACTCACTTTCCACATCCCATGCCTCCCCCCTACCGCCCAAACCTAAATTATCCATTCCCGCTTCACATAAACCCACTCAACTGATGGAACCAAAACTTCAACTAGGGGAAAGGGTAGGGGTTTTGCCCACTCGTCTAGGGATATCCATCAGTCAAAAGGTTAGTAAAAGTGCAGTTGCACGTAATCGGATTAAACGTCAAATCCGAGCAGCGTTACGAACTCTTCTCCCACACATCTCTCCTGGTTGGCGCATCATTATTTCTGTTCGGACAACCGCAACAGAATGCGATTTCGTTGATTTTTTGCAAGAATTAAAACAGTTATTAGCATCCACTGAGGTTTATCATGGGTATTCGTGAAGATGTCTTTTTTGAAGGTGGTCCCCACAAAGGTGATTTAATTTTTAATCTGCTTTTGGGTTTTACAGTCATCTGCCTGCCGTTGACGGTTGCTGCCATCGTCCGAGCATTATGGCTTCGGTATCGTATCACCAGTCGTCGGGTTTCTGTTTCTGGGGGCTGGTTAGGACGGGATCGCACAGACATCATTTATAGTGAAATTCAAACAATAATTACTGTTCCCCGAGGTTTAGGCTTTTGGGGGGATATGGTGATTACCCTTAAAGATGGAAGTAAGCTAGAATTTAGAGCTTTACCCAGGTTTCGTGATATTGCAACCTACATTGAAGATAAGATTGCCCCTAAGGGAGTTAAGTCAGTCAATACTTCCGTCTAACCTTCCTCGGTTAACAGCTCTAACCAGGGACATCATGGGATGTCCCTGATCCCAGTGGTTCAGACTATCATGGTAGAAACCAACCCAAAAACTAGTTATCTCTTCAATCGGTTGGTGAAAGAATTGGAATTAAGGCTTCGCTTGTCTACCATCGTCATCATCGCTGGCATATCACCAGACACTTTGCTTTTCAGATTCAGTTCAGTTACCGCTTGTTCAAAAAGTTGTCCACGAATCAATCGTTCACCAATTTGCTGAATTTCAGCCCAAGTTACATTACTTTCAATAAATGCCTTGGTTAAGGTGATTAATAAATTTTGATACTGATTTCCTTCTACAGTGGTCATCATAGTATGGGGAACTTCTAAGATACGGTTAAAGATGTGATACCAGGACAAGGGTTGATGTTCTAGAGCAGATTGCCACAGGGTTTGATGATCCGTATTATTAACAGCGCGATCGCTTTCGCTAGATACAATAAAAATGGGAGCTGGGGTTGTTTTGCGAGCCCGTACCAGTAGTTCCTTCCCTAAATGCAAAAATACCCGTAAAGCCGGAACGTTAAAGCCAGAATATCCCACAGGAGGTGGAGAACCTTGGGGTAACTTCCATTCAAAGTATGAATTTGAGGAATTAGTAAATAAATCGATCAGTCTACTACTGGAACTTAGGTAGGGAGCAAAAGCCAAAACTCGGTAAATCGATTCGGGACATTCATAAGCAAGCCAAGTTGCAATTGTCCCTCCCCCTGATAACCCCCCTACAATCACCTGCTGACCTAAGGACTGGGCAAGGGAAAGCCATTCCATCGCAAAAGATTGGTAGTAATCTACTGAAATAGGTAAAGGAGATGGGTTTAGGCTATTCCAATCCCCCGCTCTTCCATGACCAGGTAATCGCGGAGCCAACACATTATATCCTGACTTAAATAATGCTTCACCCATCGGCCAATATTGATAGGATCCCGCCGTAAAGCCATGAAAAAATAAACAAACCCGTTGACGCGGTTGGGGATGTAACCAAAACCGTGAACGGCAAGCTGCATTTCGAATCGGTAAAGCATCCTCTCTTAGTACTGCTTCTTGTTGCAACTGGGCTGTTAAAGTAGGGTAATCCGTCATAAACAAGTAAATAAAAAATCAAGTTTAGAGATGGGGGTAAAGCTTAGATCATACTAGTACTGACAGCCCAACAAAAATAAAAATAACCCCTGAGGTTTGTCATCCCTTACCAATCACTGAAAATAGGAACTTGGCAGTTTCTACTACAGTAAGCCCTAAGTTTTGTATTGATTAGATTAATGAGAGTAATTATACAAAAATTAAAATTTATAACTGAGTTTGGATTTTTACTAAATACATCCCAATCCCAGTGACCGCCAAAAAAGTAATACCCATCATTCCGGCGATGGGGTTATTGCGCCATCCAGTGACCCAAGGGGACACTTGTCCACTATATTTTAAGGATTGAAGGCTATCGAGACTGGCAATGACCCATACCCAGCCCCCATGTAAACCGCAGGCTAATCCCAAATTATTTCCATCTAACCAGCGAGCCATCGTCAAAACCATGCCCATTAACCACAAGCCAGGCAATTGGGGTACAACCGTTGATCCAACATCCCAAATTAAATGTAAGAGTGCAAATAATGAACTGGCAAGTGCTGCTGCCACCCAAGGGGTGTAAATCAACTGAAGTTGATGGAGCAAAAAACCTCGAAATACTATTTCTTCCGTGATACTAACCCATAAAGCTAACAGCAAAATGGGAATGATAGTGCTTAGTTTTTTGATGACTTGGGTAATTGAATCAGGTACAAATTTCTGAGTAGGGAAACTGGGAGTAGATTTGGATTGTTCTGTGACCAACGGTTCTTGCCAAACAACCCATCCCAACACTAGCTCTAAGGCGAACAATAAAATCATGCCGAATACTCCAATTCCCAACCCAAATATCAAGGAAAAGCAGAAACTAGGGTTGATGTTGAATCCATAGGCTTCAAATGTTCCACCAATTTGCATAGTAAACAATGGCAAAAGGACTGGAATTAAGAAGTATAAGCAAGCTAGAAGAGGTAGCTTTTGATTTGCGGGTGAAGGGGTGAAGGGTTTCCATCCCACCCTGATGGATAGGGGAACAGCCAATGGAAGCCAAGCGACAAGCCAGATAGTAAAAAATGTAATAATTTGAGTCAGTATTACCCCACGATTACTCATTCTAAAATTTGAAGATGTAAGACATTTGGGTGTGGCTCACTGAATAGAAGTTAGATTATTTGTAGTATTCAACCCATATCATAGACTGAGATGATGCGTCAGCCAGAGAAGAAGAATGGGGTAAACCAGAAAGATAACCAACATAATTTCCCATAAGGAAATAAACACCCATCAAAGCAACGGCAGAGGAAGCCACCATACAACAAGCCAATATCAATGAAAACTCCTGACGTTCAATTGCCTGCTGCAATAGATGTAAAGCCCACCCAAGCAATAATACTACGAATATTATTATGAAATACATATTAAAAAATGTGTAATATCTTACATATTGTAACAGAACCTCATTTAATCGTGATGGGCAAAAAGTATATTTTAGAATTTATTTAGATTTAAATGATTGGTGGTTATCGCGTCGTTAGGGTTGTAATGAGTCATGGCGGATCCCTATGAATGGTTAGATCGTTCATTGCATATTATTCAGCAGGCAGGATGGTATCGATCGGTACAACCCATTGATGGAATTAGTGGGGCAACCGTCTTAGTCAATGGTCGTCAATTAATTAACTTTGCCAGTAACGATTACCTTGGATTGGCAGGGGATCCCCGTTTAGCGGATGCGGCGATCGATGCGATTAAAAAATGGGGAACCGGGAGTACTGGTTCTCGGTTATTGAGCGGTCATCGAGAGATTCATTATCAGTTAGAACAGTCCATCGCCAGATTAAAACGAACGGAAGACTCACTAGTGTTTAGTTCTGGGTATTTAGCTAACGTAGGTACCATTATGGCTTTAGTTGGAAATCGAGATTTGATACTTGCGGATGCCTATAATCACTCCAGTTTGAAGAAAGGGGCTTTATTAAGCGGAGCAACAGTGGTGGAGTTTAAGCATGGGGATCCTGGAGATTTATTGTCAAAACTCAATCAATTTCGTCTTCGTTATCGACGTTGCTTAATCTTAACAGATACGGTTTTTAGTATGGATGGGGATTTGTGTCCGTTACCAGAAATACTGGACTTATCTGAACAATTTGAAGCCATGGTTTTAGTAGATGAAGCCCATGGTACGGGAGTAATTGGTGAGGGAGGCGCGGGATGTGTTGAATACTTTGGTTGCACGGGACGTCCGTTGATTCAAATGGGAACATTGAGTAAGGCGATTGGTAGTTTGGGCGGGTATGTGACCGGCTCCTTTCCCCTGATTGATTTTCTCCGTAATCGTTGCCCTAGCTGGATCTATACTACCGGATTATCCCCGGCAGATACTGCCGCCGCCCTAGCTGCAGTTAGGATTATCGAAATAGAGCCGGAACGGAGATATCAGTTATGGCAAAATGTACAGGCAGTTAAAAATAACTTGTATCATTGGAGCCAAATAACCTCTCAGAGGTATAAACTGTTGCCTTCCCAGTCCCCCATTCTTTGCATTGAAATGCCCAATAGCCAAATTACTCAACAAATTGGTAGTCAACTACAAGCCTTAGGACTATGGGTAGCCGCCATTCGTCCTCCCACAACCCCTACTTGCCGTTTACGAATAACATTAATGTCAACCCATACATCCCATCACTGTGAGCAACTGTCTAATGCCTTAACTTCTTTATGTTATTAAAAGATTTCATGAACAAGAATGAAGTGTATTACCTGAAGATTTTCTTCTAGAAAGACTCGTAGGGTAGATTATTAATGTTCGCAGTTAGTTTATTAATATACTTGAAGACTATTAAATTTCGGAATTACCAGAGCTCAGCCATCTTGTCCCCATTCCATCATCAACCATGAACCCCATTTCCCCTCACTTAAAAACTCCAGATATGTCCCGGGCAGCCTTTATTGCTGCCAATGCTACCATTCTTGGGCAAGTCGACTTAAAAAATGGATCAAGCGTTTGGTATGGAACTATCCTCAGAGGGGATCTGGAACAAATTGTAATTGGTAATTATACCAACGTACAGGATGGAACCATAATTCATTGCGATCCAGGTTTGCCCACCATCCTTGCAGACTATGTAACCGTTGGTCATCGTGCCGTAATTCATTCCGCCCAAGTAGGAACTGGCTGTTTGATTGGCATTGGAGCAATTATACTGAATGGGGTACAAGTGGGTGAAGGAAGTATTGTGGGCGCTGGGGCATTAGTTACACGAGATGTTCCGCCGCGGTCTCTTGTGGTTGGGGTTCCGGCTAAAGTTGCTCGCGAAGTAACGGATGAACAGGCAGCAGGGTTAATCGAACATGCTCAACGCTATCACCAGTTAGCCTTATTTCATGGGGGGAAGGGAATTGATTTAGGCTTCCCTCCTAAACACCAGTAATTATCTGATCGTCAACCGAGGTGGTCGTTCGTGGGAAGTGCAGCAAAGTAAAACACTGAGGAATTTCGTTTTATGGATGATCACTCTGATCCGTTTCAACCTACAACTCACTCTAAACTCAAATTTGCCACAAAGTTAGCCTACGGGGTAGGAGATTTTGGTCCAGCATTGGTTGCGAATGTATTAATCTTCTTCCTGTTATATTTTTTAATCAATGTGGCAGGGTTGGATCCAGGGTTGGCTGGGAGTATTTTACTCATCGCCAATGTTTGGGATGCAATCAATGACCCGATCATTGGCGTTTTAACTGATCGCACCCGTTCCCAATGGGGGCGGCGATTACCTTGGATCATTGGCGGAGCCATTCCCTTTGGAATCACCTTTTTTTTACAGTGGATTGTTCCTGTGGCTAACCAATGGCTATTGTTTGCCTATTACATCGCCATCGCCCTTCTTTCTAATACCCTTTATACCATTGTTAATCTCCCCTATACAGCCTTGACTGCTGAATTAACCCAAGACTATCACGAACGCACCAGCCTCAATGGTTTTCGGTTTTCGTTTTCCCTATTGGGGGGGATGGTTGCTTTAGGATTAGTATTGGCTATTTTTGGGTTGATTCCAGAAGCTAAGTCCACGGAACGGTTCATTTGGATTGGTATTGTGGGGGGCGTGGTTGCGACTGTTCCATTATTTTTATGTGTTTGGGGGATTTGGCAACCAGTTCTACGCATGGAGCAACAACGTCAATCCTCATTGGATGGAGACGGAATTCCTTTAGGGCAGCAGTTCATCATTGTTCTGAATAATCGTCCATTTTTGTTTGTCATTGGAATTTACCTCTTTGCCTGGTTGGCATTTCAAAATACAGCTGCTATTTTGCCTTTTTTCGTAGTGAATTATTTAAAGTTGACCGAATCCGTATCTACCACTGCTGCGATTTTTGTCCAAGGAGCTGCTCTACTGTGTTTACCCCTTTGGACTTTAGTCAGTCAAAAATTCAGTAAACAAGGAGCCTATTGGCTGGGAATTAGTATTTGGATGATTGCCCAGGTTGGGCTATACATTTTATCTCCCGGACAAATGACTTGGGTCTACCCCTTGTCAGCATTGGCAGGATGTGGAATATCTACTGCGTTTCTCATTCCGTGGTCTATGCTCCCTGATGTGATTGAATGGAATGAATTAAATACCGGGCAGAGGCGAGAGGGGCTTTTCTATGGGTTTATGACCTTGGCTCAGAAGGTTTGCAGGGGGTTCGGGTTGTTTTTAATTGGTTTAGCACTGAAGCAAACTGGTTTTATTGAACGGACAGCAGGGCAACCAATCCCCATTCAACCAGAAGGGGCAAAGACCGCCATTCTTTACGTTACTACCCTGCTGCCAATTGTATTACTGGTAATTAGTTTGATGTTGATATATTTTTATCCCATCAGTCGTGAAATTCATGGTGAAATTGTGCTGCATCTCCAAGAAAAGCGAAGGATACAACAATTAAAGAATTAGTCGTTCTAAATGAGAAGTTCTACAACTTGGCGAAGCTAAAAATAGCCTAAGCTAGGAATTAAGCCCATGAACCATTTTCTTCTCGTCGCCGTTGATCCCGTTCCAGTTCCCGTAAGGGTTTACCCCGCCAGAATAAACGAATTGGGGTTCCCGCAAAACCTAATTCGTTTCGAAATTGTCTTTCAAGATAGCGTCGGTAATTATCATT
>CAIUCS010000186.1 GCA_903897715.1 uncultured Synechococcales cyanobacterium | reverse complement strand
GGGGTCATCGCCTTTCCTGCCGTCTTAAACCACCCCCCAACCCATCTTTCCATCCCTTGGTTTCAGGTCGCTGGGTTAGACCTAACCATTCCGTTAGAATTATCTTCATTAACCGTAGGCGCAACCATTGTTATTACTGGCATTAATGTTCTTGCCCAAGTATTTGCAGTGGGCTATATGGAAATGGACTGGGGACTGGCTCGTTTTTTCTCCCTTTTAGGTTTTTTTGAAGCGGGTATGTGTGCCTTAGCCCTTTGTGATTCTTTATTTTTTGCCTATATTATCTTGGAAGTTTTAACCGTCGGCACCTATTTGCTTACCGGGTTATGGTTTAACCAATCATTAGTGGTGGCAGGGGCACGGGATGCATTTTTAACTAAACGGGTGGGGGATTTGTTGTTATTGATGGGGGTGCTGGGTTTATATCCATTATCCCACACCTGGGATTTTCCCCAATTAACCGAATGGGCTGCCACTGCCCACGTTGATCCTGGGATTATGACATGGGTTGGGTTGGGTTTAATTGCCGGTCCAGTGGCAAAATGTGCTCAATTCCCCTTACATCTGTGGCTGGATGAAGCAATGGAAGGTCCCTTACCTGCTTCAATTTTGCGAAATTCGGTAGTGTTATCTACTGGCGCTTGGGTTTTAATTAAGTTACAAGCAGTCTTGGCACTTTCACCCATTGTCCTATCAGTAATCACCCTGATTGGTCTGGTAACTGCCATAGGAGGAGCAGCTTTGGCCATTGCCCAGATTGATATTAAGCGCTCCATTTCCTATATCGTCAGTAGTTATATGGGACTGATATTTATTGCAGTAGGAACCCAACAGGAACGATCTGCATATATGTTAATGGTTGTCCATGCTATTGCGATCGCCCTTTTAATGATGTGCATTGGTAATGTGATTTGGAACTGCATTACCCAAGATTTACGTCAGTACGGTGGTCTCTGGAAACGGCGACCCATGTCAGGGTTAAGTTTTATCATTGGTGGTTTAGCCTTAATTGCCCTACCTCCCTTGGGAGGGTTCTGGGCACTTCTCAGTTTGATTGACGGATTGTGGAAAATCCAACCAGGATTGACTATTTTACTAGTCCTCACCAATTTTTTAATTGCATTTAGCCTAACTCGCACCTTTTGTTTAATTTGGGGCGGTGATCCAAAGCCAATGACATCCCGTGCCCCAGAGGTATTTTGGCCAATGATGCTCCCTACCATGATTACCATGGGTTTTGCCCTACACACCCCCCACATCCTACAAACCCTGTCCCTCCTCCCGCCATGGTCTGCTGTAGACCCCTATCAAATTCTGGTATTACTGGGTTCAGGAGTATTGGGCTGTGGAATATCTGGCTTTATTTATCTTAGTCCCATTGTATCCAAGCCAATTATGGTTCCCCAATGGGTGGAAGCCACTGTGAATTATTTTACCTGGGCACCCGTCAATGCCCCCGGGCGAGAAGACCCGGTTATGTATAGTTCACCCGTCAGCCTTACCCCAAGTCTCTATCGCAATGGGGTCGTGCCCATCATCCGGGTTTTTGCTCAGTTTATGTCCTGGTTGGATCGTAATTTAGTTGACGGAGTCGTCAATTTAGTTGGCTCTTTAACTTTATTCAGCGGGAATAACCTCAAGTACAGCACCATTGGTCAAACCCAGTTCTATGTATTGACGATTTTGTTGGGAACTGCCCTACTGGGGATTTGCCTTTGTTGGTCCGTTTTTTCTGACTTCTTTTTAGTTTCATGAATCGGATACAGGGTCTACTATTCAACGTTTTAAGTTGATAGGGACTGTAGGTTGAACTCAAGGGCAATGAACTTGAAAATCAATGTTGTTTACCCATTCTTACCATTGGTTCTATGCTGAGTATTTTAATTGGACTACCCCTATTCGGTTCCCTAGTATTAGGTCTGTGGCCTAAAAAAATGGATGGGAAATGGGTTCGCTGGTCTGCAGTGGCGGTGATGAGTGCTGCTTTAATTTGGTCCATTGTGGTGTTACTGCACTTTGATTTAAACGCCACTGGTATGCAATTGTCTGAATATGTTCCGTGGATTCAACCCTTAGGATTAAGTTACAGCCTAGGTATGGACGGTTTATCCCTTCCCTTAATCTTGCTAACCAACCTGTTATCTTGGGTGGTGATAGTGGGGGGGGTGGGAAAAATTATGGGTCATGACACATCCACCCCACCTGACCGTTCACGGTTGTTTTATGTATTGGTATTGTTGGTTAATGCTGGGGTCACGGCTGGTTTACTGGCTCAAAACCTTCTCTTATTTATTATTTGCTATGAACTGGAGTTGATTCCCTTTTACTTATTAATTGTTATTTGGGGAGGGAAACAACGGGAATATGCTGCTACTAAATTTCTAATCTATACAGCCATCTCCGGAGTAATCATTCTCGTCGCTTTCTTAGCGATGGGGTGGTTGGGGGAATTCAGTAGTTTTGACTATGGGGACATTGAGTCTAAGGTGAGCGGCTTACCTCAAATTACCCAATTGGTTTTACTAACTCTCCTCATCATTGGCTTTGGGATTAAGGTGCCATTTGTTCCCCTCCACAGCTGGCTGCCTGACGCCTATGTAGAAGCATCCAGCCCGGTTGCCATTTTGTTGGGGGGGGTGTTATCAAAATTGGGAACCTATGGGTTAGTCCGCTTTTGCTTGGGTTTATTCCCGGAAACTTGGGCATTGGTTAGTCCTGGGTTATCTATCTTGGCTGCGGTGTGCGTTGCTTATGGTTCCATAACGGCTATTGCCCAAAAAGATATAAAACGGATGGTAGCCTATAGTTCCATTGGTCACATGGGGTATGTTTTATTAGGGATGATTGCCTTAACCCCATTGGCATTGGTGGGTGCAATCAGTCAAATGGTGAGCCATGGATTAATTCTGGCATTACTCTTTTATTTAGTTGGAATTATTGAAGCTAAGGTGGGAACTAGGGAATTAAACGTACTTAACGGGTTGTTGAACCCCCTGCGGGGTCTACCTTCCATTAGTGCATTGCTGATTTTTGGCGGAATGGCCAGTGCTGGTATTCCCGGATTAATTGGGTTTATCGCTGAGTTTATGGTTTTTCAAGGAAGTTTTCAGACATTCCCAATACCCACCCTGTTATGTGTGATTACCTCTGGATTAACTGCGGTTTATTTTATTATTATGATTAACCGTACTTGCTTTGGGAAGTTGGATAACTATACCGCCTATTATCCCAAAGTAACCTGGTCTGAACAATTACCCGCCTTGATTTTAAGCGGGTTGATCCTGTTTTTAGGGGTGCAGCCAACGTGGGTGGTTCGGTGGAGTGAAAAAACCGCAGCAACGATGGTTATTGCTACGGTGCCTGGGGTGGAACAGCAGGTGGCTCTCAATAGTACGCCGCCTTAGGTGTGATGTATTGTGCATTGATCATTCTTTTTTGGACGCATCCTAACTCCTATGATTGAAAACCAGATTTCCAGTCCAGGTCAATGGTTTCCTAAATCCAATTAATCTTAAAATTTATCCCTTAGATTCCCCTAGCTCCTATGCCAAAACAAACTTTTTATCGGATCCCCATGCGAGTTCCGGGAAGCCAGTTGCCGGTTACTGAAATTTACACACCGCCAACCACTTCTCCTTCGGCGAATGCCCTGCCCCCTTCTCGTCATCCCTATGCAGATATTGTCCATCGATTAGAAGCGGGAGGAGGTCTGATTCCTGATACCCCGGAAAACTTAAAACGGGTCATTGGTTTATATAAAGCTTATGCCGTTCCCATGGACTTTTACTGGCGAGATTTATTATATTTAGGTGAACAGGTTTTTATTGATCCACTGCCATTCTTTAAGTACTTCCCGACTCAAGACTATTTTGAGTTACATAATCATTATGCTGGAGATGATGCGGATTTTCGGATTTGGCGGGGTGGGGCTACAGCCCATCCTGAATTGATGGCTTTTATTGAAAAGGGCGAGACCCTAAAAATGCCCCGATTTTTTCATCATCTCTGGCACGACCGGATTAATATGGAATTTTCTGAAGATTTAGCCCAGGCTATGATGTGGCATCGCATGAGTGGTCCGTTGGAAGCCCATTTGGATTCACCAGAGTATTGCGCTAATGCCAATCGGGCGATCGAAGCTTACCTCAAGTCTAAACCGCTCTACGCTCCATTATTGATCCTACATCGATTGTTTCCGGAAATGTTTTTGGAACAGGCGCGTATGTCCACCTACATGTCTATTTTGGGATTATTTTGGGAGATTATGGCTCCTGCATTTTTTGAAATCTCCGATCGCTATGATGAAGGACAAATTCAGTCAATTCCAGATGCAATTAATTTTTTGGTCAATGGAATTTTTATCGCTGCCGGTCGTCCTATTTATCACCATGTTTACATTAATGGTGAATGTTTTGAGATTATACCTAAATCCAAGGGCTTTATGTGGTTATATGAGGCAGCTTTACCCTATGTGGAGGCAGTATTTTACCGCACCCGTCCGTTCCGGGGTACTAAGTCTTATAATGCTGTCGCTGGAGAATTACCCCAAAAACAAGAAGATTTTCATTATGGGATTCTCTACGCAGATAAATTTCCCGTGGGCACGGCGGGTATTCCACCCACTCTTCTTCACCAAGATATGTCCCATTTTCTACCCCCTTATTTACATGAATTATTTCAACAAAATTGCCGGGGTGAGGATGACCTATTGGTACAGGTGGGAATTAGCTTTCAACGATCTATGTACACAGTTACCTCAGCGGTTATTCAAGCCTTGCGTACTGCCTTGCTTTACCCTTTAGACGATCCTAATCCCCGGCATTTGATGGCTAATCGAGCTTTTTTTGAAGGGCAATTGAATCGGTTTTTACGTCCTCAATATGGAATTAATGAAGCATCCCGACTCCTAAATATCCAAAAAGATACTTACAAGTAGTCTGAAGTG
>CAIUCS010000185.1 GCA_903897715.1 uncultured Synechococcales cyanobacterium | reverse complement strand
GGCGATCGCCCACGCCTTAAAACTTGGGATAGACCGTCCCTTTTATAGCCGTGCCCAGCAGTTGATTTTACGTTGGCAACTGGAAATTATTGATGTCAGCTATCTTCAACGAGCTCAGTTATTAGCAAATGGTAAAGCCATGGAAAACCTAAAAGCAGCGTTGATTGAGTTGTCCATGATTTCCCCAGGTAATCCTAGATTTGCGGAAGCACAAAAATTGACTAAAAAATGGCAAGATGACATTGAAGTCATGGAAGATCAACCCTATCTTACCCAAGCAGAACGCTATGCTGCTCTGGGTACCGTACCTGGTTTTCAAGCTGCCATTGCCAGTGCCATACAGGTGGGGGCTGATCGGTCTTTATACTCCCAAGCTCGTCAACAAATCCGTCAATGGTCCCAAAAAATACAACAATTAGAAGATCAACCACTGTTAAACCAAGCCCGTGAATCTGCTCGTCAAAACGATTTTCGGTCGGCAATTACCATTGCTTCCCGAGTCTCAAGCGGACGAGTGTTATTTGAGTCTGCCCAAGCTGATATCCGTACTTGGAATGGGATTTTGAAAAATCAACAGGCTCTACGGGAAGCAAAACAACTAGCCCTACCCCCGGCTACTGCCCAAAACCTGGGACAGGCGATGGCGATTGCTGACCAGGTGCCTGCGAATAGTGAGTTACGGGCAGAAGCCAATCTTTTGATTAGACAATGGAGTCAAGACTTGTTAACTCTGGCACAAAATCAAGCTGATAAGGACTTGGTCAATGCCATCACCATTGCCCGAAAAATCCCCCCCTCCAGCGAGTTTTACCAACAAGCCCAACGACTTATTCAAGGGTGGCGGCAACGGTAGTCAGTTGAATTGTTTATCCTCCCATCAATATTCCATGCGCATTAAGATTTGCGGGATTACCCATTCTGAACAGGCGATCGCCATTGCCCGTCTAGGGGCGACTGATCTGGGATTCATCGCCGTGCCCTCCTCTCCCCGGTATTTATCTCCATCCCAGTTGCTCCAGTTAGGGTTAGCATTAACAGGGGAACAACTGTCAGTTGGTCGGATCGGTGTATTTGTGGATGCATCTTTTTCCAGCATTATTGAAAATATACACATGGGAGGGTTAACGGGTGTTCAACTCCATGGACAAGAAACTCTTCACTACGTTAGAGAACTCAGACATAGTTTACTTCGGTCTGGATTCCCTGAAATTGAAATACTGAAAGCCTTTCGGATCAAGACTGCCCAAGATTGGCAAATGATCCCATCCTATATGCCTCTGGTTGATGGGGTTTTGCTAGATGCCTACCATCCCCATTTAATGGGGGGTACGGGATACACCCTCAATTGGAAAGACTTGAAGGAATTTACTCCAACGGGACCTTGGTTTTTAGCAGGTGGACTGTCCCCGGACAATATCACTGATGCACTCCGTCACGTTCAACCCCATGGAATTGATTTGTCAAGTGGTGTGGAGCGATCGCCAGGGGATAAAGATTTAGAACGGGTATCCCTATTGTTTAAGAAACTCATTAATATACCCCTGATTGACTGACAAAACTTCTCAGCCAAAACCCCGAAAGCCTTCACCCTAGCCCTCTCCCGATGGGAGAGGGAACCGGAGGGGTGGATCGGCTCCCCTCGCCCCTGGGAGAGGGGTTGGGGGTGAGGGCGTACAACTGTTGTCAGTCAACCAGTATACCCTCATATCACTAGATTTGCCTGAATAACCAGATAACCAATTTAGTAAAACTGAACGATAAGGGAAAGAATTCCCAAACCGTTAAACAATAACGCCAATGAATATAAAAAAAGAGCATATT
>CAIUCS010000184.1 GCA_903897715.1 uncultured Synechococcales cyanobacterium | reverse complement strand
TCCAACCCCTCCCCTGTGTTTTGAACAACTGACTGAACCCCTGTCTAATCTAATTTCCCAATTAGAGGCAGGGTTAGCTCAACACTTGGTTAATGTGACTTCAACCTGATGAGGTTCTGGTTGCCCAATAACCACTTCAACATCGGGTCCGAAGTAACGTACCATTTTGTCCTGCTGTTGTTGCCAACTTTCCAATGGAACTGACTCAGATTCAAACGTTAACGTTAGGGCGTAGTTCCCATCCGTTCCACTCTCCCGTAGCCGAATTAGAACGGGGCATTCCTCCCTGCCCGGGTTTAATCCTAAATACTTTAATGCTTCATCTAAATGGGCATCTTTACCATAACAATACCGGGTAACATCCTTGCGGATTTTATTCTGGGTTATGGTTGCAGTCTGAGTCCGTAGGGTAAGGATGTCTGGGGGAGTGGGTGGTTCAATGGCAACTGGTTTCAATTCAGTGGATTTTAGGGCTAACCCCCCCAGAATTAAGGGTAGTCCATAAAAGAAACCCGCCAGATTGAGGGTGGGGTGATTGGTGGCATAGGCGATCGCCCCGACTGAGGTCAATACCACTCCCAACCTCAACCCTAGGGTTGCCAATGAAATTTTCCCGAACATTATGGTGCCTACCTTCATACGAAATTGTTTCTTAACCGTCTCTTGGGCTGACATTGACCCTGACCCATGATCCAAGGAAACTGCTACTTCAGTGTGCCATGGAATTAGCCACTAAACTTGGCTTCAAATCTAACCCAGGTGTGCCAACTTGTATCCGGCTCTACATAAATTAGGTTTTCCTTAGTATTCAGAGCGTTACGACCGGCAGTCCATGGTTCTAGGCAGAAAAAGTCCTTATCTTTAACAGTCCAGAAAACCAGGGTACCATAGGGAGCATCGGTAGTGATGGTCAGGGTGAGGGCACGGTGAGGGTCATGGACTTTGGCAACGGAACCGGACAGTTTGTGGAAAGCAAAATCTAGTTCAGGGGCGGTCCAGTCAAATTCACCGCCATAGGGATTAACTGTACCCTGCCGGTGATCGTAGTACTCTTGACTCGGAATTTCAAACCGTAACTGGGTTTTATCCTCAACTTTAAAGTATGGATGGAACCCGATGGAAAATGGCATGGGGAGGGGAGAGTGGTTGGTAAAGCGTTGATGAATCTCCAACTGATCGGCAATCAATGTATAGGTAAAAGCAAGATGAAAATCAAAGGGAAAACCTAAACGGGTTTGATCATCACTGGAAAGGGTAAGGGTGAGGCTGGCGTGTTGGTTGACCACCGATTGTTCCACAGTCCATGGTAAATCTCGGGCAAACCCATGCTGTTTGAGGGTGTAAGATTGGTCGTCGATGGTATACCTGTTATTCACCAAATTTCCACAAATAGGAAACAAAATGGGATTTCCTCCCCGTACACTAAGGTTGGGATTGGTAAATCGTTCTTGGTCTAAATAGAATAATTCCTGTCCATTGACCTGCCAAGATGTCACAATCCCTCCTCTTTCTGGGACAATAGAAACGTGGGACTGGGCAGTATGATCGGTTAACAGGTAGGTACGGTACTGGGATTCTTGTATGGTGTTGCTAAACATGGGGAATTAGGAGACTAAATTAAGGGAATCAACTATTTGGATGCTCAATGATAACTAAAATGGATTAGGTTCACATCGATTAAATGCAAGGGTTCATCAAAGGGTTTTGGTCGTTTATGGTTTTGGTCATTTAAGTGGGAACGTCCCCATAGTGAACCTCTGGCAACGGTATGCCAGTTTATCTCTCTGCCGTTTGTTCAACCGTTGACTGTACCCACAGCCTACGTCTTAATAAATCTTAAAACTATGTCTCAAACAAAAATTGAATCAATATTAAATGAAAACCGCCTTTTCCAACCGTCCAATGAATTTATAACCCATTCTCGTATCAAAAGTTTAGCAGAGTATGAACGTCTTTACGAAACTGCTAAATCCAACCCTGAAGATTTTTGGGCAACTTTAGCGCAACAGGAATTACATTGGTTTGCCCCTTGGGATAGGGTGCTGGATTGGCAACCTCCCATGGCTAAGTGGTTTGTCAATGGCAAGATTAATATTTCTTATAATTGTCTGGATCGCCATTTGACTACAGGGCGGCGGAACAAGGCTGCCTTAATCTGGGAAGGCGAACCCGGTGATACTCGGACATTTACCTATGCTCAACTCCATCGAGAAGTTTGTCAATTTGCCAATGTATTAAAACAATTGGGGATACAAAAGGGCGATCGCGTTGGTATTTACATGCCCATGATTCCAGAGTCTGTAATTGCCATGTTAGCATGTGCTCGCATTGGGGCACCCCATTCAGTGATATTTGGAGGATTCAGTGCTGATGCCCTCCGCGATCGCCTGAATGATGCCCAAGCTAAATTAGTCATTACCGCTGACGGTGGTTGGCGCAAAGATGCCATTGTCCCCTTAAAGGAACAGGTTGATCGGGCATTGGCTGATGGTGCAGTACCCACTGTAACAACCACCTTGGTCGTGCAACGAACGAAGCAAGAGATTAAAATGCAACCACAACGGGATCATTGGTGGCACCACCTTCAACCCACTGTATCAGCCCAATGTCCCGCTGAACCCATGGATAGTGAGGATATGTTATTTATCCTCTACACATCAGGGAGTACTGGCAAACCAAAGGGAGTGGTTCATACTACCGCTGGCTACAACCTATACACCCACATCACCACCCAATGGATTTTTGACCTGCAGGATAGGGATGTATATTGGTGTACAGCGGATGTGGGTTGGATTACGGGGCATAGTTACATTGTGTATGGACCCCTTTCAAATGGAGCAACCACCCTTTTGTATGAGGGCGCTCCCCGTGCTTCTAACCCTGGTTGTTTTTGGGATGTGATTGAAAAACATGGGGTGAATATTTTTTATACTGCCCCCACCGCCATTCGTGCCTTTATCAAAATGGGAGACCATTTACCAAAATCCAGAGATTTATCTTCTCTACGGCTGTTGGGTTCCGTTGGCGAACCCATTAACCCGGAAGCCTGGATGTGGTATCACCAGGTTATTGGTGGTGGTCGTTGCCCCATTGTGGATACCTGGTGGCAAACGGAAACCGGTGGAATCATGGTGACTCCCTTACCGGGAGCAATTCCCACTAAGCCGGGTTCTGCCACCCGCCCCTTTCCCGGTATTATTGCTGATGTGGTTGATTTGGAAGGTAATTCTGTGCCAGATAATGAAGGGGGGTTTCTGGCTATTCAGTATCCCTGGCCCGGGATGATGCGGACTGTCTATGGAGACCCGGATCGCTTCCGTCGCACCTATTGGGAATACATTCCCCCAAAAGACGGGCATTACTATTATTTCGCAGGAGATGGTGCCCGCAGAGATGAAGATGGTTATTTTTGGGTGATGGGTCGAGTAGATGACGTAATCAATGTGGCTGGTCACCGTTTAGGAACAATGGAGGTTGAGTCAGCGTTAGTATCCCATCCGGCAGTTGCTGAAGCTGCTGTGGTGGGTAAACCAGATGAGGTAAAGGGAGAAGAAATCGTTGCTTTTGTCACGTTGGAAAGTACCCATTCCCCCACGGAAGAACTGAAGAAAATCCTGAAAAACCATGTGACCCAGGAGATTGGAGCGATCGCCCGTCCAGGAGAGATCCGATTTAGTGAAGCATTGCCCAAGACCCGATCAGGGAAGATTATGCGTCGGTTGTTACGTTCCTTGGCTGCGGGTCAGGAAGTATCTGGAGACACTTCCACATTGGAAGACCGGTCAGTGTTGGATCACCTTCGACAAGGGAGTTGATTGACTGATCAATTCCTAAATGATTCCCCCCCATCCTAACCGTAAACCCCATAAAAATCCTAAAACCACTAATGCAACCCAATCCCCAAGTTTAAAGTATAGTTCATGCCAGTCTACCCGGTGGCGATTGGGGGATGTAAACCCCCGTACCTGCATTGCTGTGGCAATTTGTTCAGCCCGAAGCAATAAATTTTCCAGCAGCCGCTCTGCCACCAATAACCATAATTGGACAGAATACCGCAGCCCTAATTGTCGCCAATTAATAGCCCGAGTCCAAATTGAACGAACTAAATTTTGAATCTCCTCCAAGACTAGGGGGATAAACCGTAAGGATAAGGTAAGAGTCAGGGAAATTTCAGTGATCGGCCAGTGAAATCGCCGTAAGGGTTGTAATAATTCTTCAATACCTGCGGTAATT
The DNA here is from genome assembly GCA_903897715.1 of uncultured Synechococcales cyanobacterium. Classification (GTDB taxonomy): domain Bacteria; phylum Cyanobacteriota; class Cyanobacteriia; order CAIUCS01; family CAIUCS01; genus CAIUCS01. The sequence continues at coordinate 4,877 of CAIUCS010000184.1, read as the reverse complement.
TCTTCGGCAGCGGTTGTGAGCAAAAACAGATTAGTACTATAAATTAAGGTAAACAATAGGGTACTTGCCCGGATAGCAAGATCTAAGGATCTACGATTAATTTTGATCAATCCCTGGTCCACAAGAACATATTGGTAGGATGTTTTTGGGGTTGGAGCCAATGAAACAGTCATGGAGTGGGGTTCTGGCAATCGTGGGCGATGATCAACGGAAAGACCATCGGGGGCGATGGCGGTTATAAAAAATACCAACCCACATAAAAATAGTAACCACCCGATTTGTTGCTGCCATACCCGCCAAGGAATCAGAGCGGTGAGGGTAATCAAAATTAACACCCCCACCAATAACAACCGCCAAGCAGGGTTAGCTAAAACGGGCATTAACAGGAAACTGAGCAACCATCCCAACTTTACCCGCGAATCTAAGCGGTGCAGCCAGGTTACTGGTTGCTCTAAATATAAACCAAGGGGTAGAGACCGAAGTAAATCCATAGGGGTGTAAGGGTTTATTAAATTGAACAGGAGTATCCTACGTTACCTGCTCCCCAACCTTTTCTATCCAAGAATGGGAGACTGGTGGAAGCACTTCTCCCATTGGGTAACGGGGGGGGTGAAAGGAGATTCGCTTCCACTAGACCGGCGTATGCTACCCCTCACCAAGATGCCAGCCTAATCGACTCCCTCAATCCTATCTTCCACCTCTTGATAGAGGTCTCGCAATAATTGGAGGTTACTATCACTGGTTTCCCAATATCCGCGACCATTCACTTCCAGCAACGTGGATACCACCTTTCGGAAAGAATGGGGATTCAGGTTCATCAACCGTTGCCGCATTAATTCATCTTGAATAAAGGTGGTATTTACATCTTCATAGACCCAATTATCCACTGCTCCTGCGGTTGCTGACCAACCCATAGTATTAACTAGGCGTTTTGATAATTCCCGTACTCCTTCATATCCATGGGATAGCATCCCTTCATACCACTTAGGATTCAATAACTTCGTCCGGGCATCTAAACGTACCGTTTCAGAAAGGGTGCGTACCTGGGCGTTTGCAGTAGTGGTATCCGCAATGAAGGCAGTGGGGGATTTGCCATCATTCCGTAATGTGGCCACTACTTTTGTTGGATCGGAATCAAAATAATGGGAAACATCGGTCAGGGAAATTTCCGAGGAATCTAGGTTTTGAAAAGTAACTTCTGCCGTCTTGAGTGCCGATTCAAATACCCGTCGATCCTGATCCATCATCCCTGGATTATCCACATTAAACGCGAAGGACTTGCGGGCTAAATACATGTCTTGCAGTTCTGCTTCACTGTCCCAAGTACTATTTTCAACGGCTAAATTTACATTGGATGAATAGGAACCGGATGCATTGGAGAAAACTCGGGTGGCAGCCTGTCGGAGATTTACCCCCAATTCCTCTGCCTGTTGTAAGGCATGTTTACGGACAAAGTTCATCTCTAAGGGTTCTTCCGCCTCTGCAGCCATTTTTATTGCCCGGTCTAACAATGCCATTTGGTTAATGAATAAATCCCGGAATACCCCAGAGCAATTGACCACCACGTCAATACGGGGTCGCCCTAACTCCGCTAAGGGTATTAATTCCAATTTATTCATCCTGCCCAAGGAGTCAGGAAGTGGGCTCACTCCCACCATCCATAGGATTTGGGCTAAAGATTCCCCGTAAGTTTTTATATTGTCGGTTCCCCAGAGGACACAGGCAATGGTTTCAGGATAGCGACCCTGGTTGTCATATTGTTGCCGCTCCAATAATCGATCCACCACCACTTTAGCCGTTCTAATCGCTGCAGTGGTGGGAATGGATTGGGGGTCAAGGGCATGGATATTTTTACCCGTTGGGAGTACATCGGGGTTGCGCACTGGGTCACCCCCCGGTCCAGGGAGGATGTATTCTCCTTCCAATGCTTTAAGCAATGCCCCCAGTTCATTATCAGCGCAGATCTGCTGTAGGCATAATTCCAAAAATTCAAACAATAGCTTCAGTGATTCGGTGTCTACATTAGGGTATCCTGATTGGTTCAAGCTTTCTACCCAAGGTTCCTTGCGTCCCATTTGGAAGAAGTTTAGTTTCGACACAAAGGAAACTCGTCCTTCAGCATTAGTTTGCTCCCGGACTAGAGCCGTAACTGCTGCGCGGGTAGCTTGGGTAATGGTTTGTAAGAGTTGTACGTCTTCTAAAATACCCCGATCGCTACTTGCATAAACCTGTTCAATGTCTCGACCGATGCTATGGGCAATCATTCGGGGCAGTCCTAAGATATTGTCATCACTTCGGTCTAAACTAGCAATATTAACTAAGGTGGCAATGGCTTCCTCGGCGCTGGGGGGTTGACCAATTACATGTAACCCACAGGGTAGGAGGCGAGCTTCGATTTCCATAAGCTTGCGGTACACTTGTCCCACCAGTTGATCCCGTTGTTCCGCCGTCAGCGACTGGGCATCAGGAACGGGATGTTCAGTGAATGGGTTGGGGGAGGATGGAGGGATTCCAAATGACCAGTCAATGTCCTTGTCTAGGTTTACTAATTGACACTTATCAATAATGGAATTGGTGATGGCAACCCCCCGCCCCGTATCTTTCAGGGTTTGATAAGAAGCAATCAATTCATTTAATTCATTTAAACCCTTATAGAGTCCGGCGTTTTCCGCAGGGGGGGTTAAATAACTAATGGTTTGGGCATAGCCCCGTCGTTTAGCAATTGTGGCTTCCGATGGGTTGTTGGCTGCGTAGTAATAAAGGTTGGGAATTGAACCAATTAGATTATCGGGATAACAACTACCCGACATTCCCATTTGTTTGCCTGGCATAAATTCCAGAGAACCATGGGTACCAAAATGTAAAACCGCATCCGCTTCCCAGATCCGTTCTAGGTAGGTGTAATATGCGGCAAAGCCATGGTGGGGGCTGGCAGAACGGGAAAATAGTAACCGCATGGGATCCCCCTCATACCCGAAGGTGGGTTGAACCCCAATGAATACATTGCCGAAGTGTTTGCCATACACCAACAGATTTTCACCATCCGTATTTAAATGTCCAGGGGGGGGTCCCCAATTTTCCTCTAACCGCTGGGAATAGGGGGTAAAACGTTCATACTCTGATACGGACATGCGATAGGCAATATGTAATTGGGGACTGGCATACTGGGCTTGGGCATCTTCAATGACGGACTCCATGAGTTCTACCGGATGATCGGGCAGACCTTGAATGTCATAACCATTGTGCTGTAATGCCTTGACCACTTGAAAAATAGAAGCAAAAACGTCTAAATAGGCAGCTGTGCCAACGTTTCCCTTATCTGGGGGAAAACTAAATACAGTGATGGCAACCCGCTTGTTGACTTTTGGCTTTAACCGTAGGTTGGCTAATTTTAATGCTCGCTGTGCAATAACCTCTATCCGGTCTTGGAGGGCGATGGCTTTTCCAGTGGAACCATCTCTGCCGGAGAGGATTAATGGTTCAATTGCTCCATCCAATTCAGGGATAGCGATCTGCAATGCCACTTGGATGGGGTGTAGCCCTAGGTCACTGTCTTCCCATTCTTCAGTGGTTTGAAATACTAAGGGCAAGGTGACCATATATGGACGATTTAAGCGTTTTAGGCTTTCAATTGCTTTCGGATGATCCTGGCGAGCAGGTCCACCGACTAAAGCAAACCCAGTTAGGGATACCACCACATCCACCAATGGTTGTTTATCTTGCCCTGCATCTGGAATATGGGTCCAGAAGTAATGATCAACCGGTTTAGAAAAGTCTAAACCGCCGGCAAATACAGGGATAACCCTAGCTCCCCGAGATTCTATTTCCTGTACTAAGGCTACATAGTGGGCATCATCCCCAGTAACAAGGTGAGTCCTCTGTAGAATTAATCCAACACAGGGGGCTAGGGAGTCTTTCAAGTCTGAATTCACGTCTGACCGTGAACAATACCAATTGAGGTATTCTTTCACGTCTTCAAACATCTGGGGGGCGAGGGGATGCCAAATTCCCATATCCGGATAGGTAACCGGGTCGCTATACCGCACAATCGGTTGCTTGCCAAGGCGGGTAGGCTGCCGATCGCCCACTAAAACATACTTATCCGCTAACATGAGCAAAAAATTTTCCAGGTTCTCAGCTGACCCCCCTAGCCAGTACTGAAAACTGAGCATGAAGTTACGGGCATCCTGTGCTTTATCAATTGGTAAGTATTTTAAGACTGAGGGCAGGGTTCGCAATAACTTCAACATTCCATCTTGAAACCCAGCACCAGATTTTTCCTTACGTTTTTTCATGAATTGGGCGATCACACTTTTAGACTGACCCAATTGAGCCATGGAAAAACTTCCCAATTTATTGAGCCGCATGACTTGAGGCATGGATGGGAAAATAACAGCGGCACTGAGGCGATCGCGATGGGGCTCAACTGCAGCAACTAATTTATCAGCAAGGTCTTCAATAAAAATCAACGAGGCAATCAATAAATCTGCGTTTTCAATATCTAACTGAAATTGGGCATAATTTTCGGGGGCACGGAGTTCTTCTATCAGATAGCCATTTATTTCAAAGGCTAGGTTGGGATTTGTCTGGTTAATTGAACGAACCGCAGCGGATAATGCGCTTTGATATTGGGCTTCCAGTACCACATAGACCACCTTAATTAGGGGGCGCCCTTGTAATTGATCAGGAGCAATATGACGAACGGTGGGCTTGACGTGGGTGAACATGTACGAAGGCTCCTTCTAAAGCCGCTAAGAAATTAGACAGACCAAAATTTCCAGGTCGATGGCGGGGTGGTTTCGTAAAAACCATGGTTTTTACGTTTGCTTGCCATCCCCTGTATTGAGGGTTGTATCAAAAAATAAGCCCCGATTCAG
>CAIUCS010000183.1 GCA_903897715.1 uncultured Synechococcales cyanobacterium | reverse complement strand
CCCATCCACCACTAATCCATATACCCCCTGTGCCCGTCTTACGGCTGCCGTCGTTTGGGGACCGTAAATACCATCGATGGAACCACTATAGCACCCCCGTTTAGTGAGGAGTTGTTGAAGTTCAGTAGTGGCAGTGTAGGGATCCTGTCCGCTGCCTCCCATACCCTTGGATTTACCAATCAATGCAGACTCAGTGGTTGAACCCACAACTCCATCCTGAATTAACCCGCGATCCCGTTGAAAATTCAAAACGGCGGTTTCAGTTTGTTGCCCAAATAAACCATCCACAACTCCGGGACTATAGCCAGCATTTTGTAAATTCAACTGTAAAGAAGTAACAGCAGGACCCCGATCGCCTCTTCGTAAGAGTGCCATTGCTGGATTGGCAATGATTAATACCATCACAATAGCTAGAATGATGACTCTCAAACTAACCAGGATAAAAAAGTGTAATTGTCTAAAATGATGGGTTAGTTTATGGAATAAACGATGGAAGAAAAAAGACAAAAGTTTCATAATCCATATCTAACACTTTTACAAAACCAATGACGAGAAGGGAATAATAAACTTTTTTGCAACATTAATTTGCAACACAAAATTTAGTGCCTATTATACTTTGTTTGCTGGAATATCAATGTACAAATACATGAATATAAATACACAACCCCAGTTTTTACCAAAATCCTCCCCTTGAGTGGTACAACCTTAAAATTATTTGAACTAGGGCGGCTGGTTGACTGACAAAAGTTGTACGCCCTCACCCCCAACCCCTCGCCCAGGGGGCGAGGGGAGCCGATCCACCCCTCGGATTCCCTCTCCCATCGGTAGAGGTCTAGGGTGAGGGCTTTCAGGGTTTTGGCTGAGAAGTTTTGTCAGTCAATTAGCTAGGGCGGCTAAAAATATCATTTTGTTCCCTGATGGAGAAGATGAAACCACAAAAAAGCCACAGAGAGATTTTTGATCTAAACCTCTGACGGAATAACCCTCCATTCAGATTCTAGCTACAATAAAAGAGTCAATCACCTAGGCTAACTATGCAACCCGGTTTGCGAATTGGAGTCTTTTTTGGTATTCCGTTATACATCCATCCTTCATGGTTTTATATTTTTGTAATTTTAACCTGGGTATACGGACTTCGGTATGTTAGTTTACACAGGGACTCTGGATTTCTGGGACTTTTAGCAGGGTTGTTGATGGTGATTGGGTTATTTTCCTCAGTCTTGATCCATGAATTGGGACATAGTTTGGTAGCCCGTTCGTTTGGTATTAAAGTCAGTTCAATCACTTTATTTTTATTTGGTGGGGTTGCTGCCATTGAACAAGAACCAAAAACACCTGGTCAAACCTTCCAAATAGCCATCGCTGGTCCAACCGTCAGTGTATTAATTGCAGGGGTGTTAATTCTCATGAATCGTTTCAATTCCCGTTCCATTATAGGGGATGTTGGCGATACATTAGGGGGAATCAATCTAACCTTGGGGCTTTTTAATCTGATTCCGGGTCTTCCCTTGGATGGGGGACAAATGCTAAAAGCCATTGTCTGGAAGCTTACTGGAGATCGATTTAAGGGGGTATACTGGGCAGCTACAATGGGGTTACTGCTGGGTTGGTTCGCCATTATATTCGGTCTGTGGACTGCATTACTAGGGGAATCCCAAGGCTTTTGGATGGCTCTTTTAGGTTGGTTTGTGGTTCAAAATGCCGGCACAACGAAACGTTTTGCTCACATACAACAGGCGTTGGTTGCAATTAAAGCAGGGGATGCCATGGGTCGAGAATTCAGGGTATTGGATGCCAACTTAACATTACGTCAATTTGCTGACGACTATGTGATCAGTGAAAGCCCTTCCCCTATTTACTTCACTGCCTCGAAAGGACGATATGTGGGAATGATTTCCATTGAATCCTTAAGGAGTATTGAACGGAGTCAGTGGGAATCCAAAACTCTTCATGACATTTCCCAACCCCTTACCGAAATCGATGGTGTGACCGAAAAAACATCCTTACTCCTGGTAATCAATCAAATAGAAGTGAAGAGTTTAAGGAGAATTACAGTCTTATCCCCAACGGGTGGGGTTGCTGGTGTCATTGACCGGGGGGATATTGTTCGTGCCTTAGCTGGTCGTTTGAAATCTCGTCTATCTGAATCGGATGTTCGACGAATTAAAGAGGAAGGAACCTATCCGCCGGATTTGCCATTATCGGCGATCGCCAAAGCTTATTCTGATCTTTCATAACCCTATTTTTGACGTTGACCAATCATGTCCATGGATTTCTTAGATACATTTGAAGTAGTGGTGGTGGGGGCTGGACATTCCGGATGTGAAGCAGCTCTAGCCTGTGCACGTTTGGGATGTCGTACCCTGCTGTTAACCCTCAATCTGGATAAAATCGCTTGGCAACCCTGTAATCCTGCAGTGGGTGGTCCAGCCAAATCCCAATTAGTCCATGAAGTTGATGCCCTCGGCGGTGAAATTGGCAAAATGGCTGACCGCACCTACTTACAAAAACGAGTCCTCAATGCTTCCCGTGGACCTGCTGTTTGGGCATTACGGGCGCAAACAGACAAACGGGAATATGCGGCTGTCATGAAAACAATCATTGAGAACCAGCCTAACCTGACGGTCAGGGAGGGAATGGTGACCGATTTGGTGTTAGATGAAAATCAAAGTGTCATTGGGGTAGAAACCTACTTTGGAGTTGCATTTCGCTGTAAAGCAGTCATTTTGACCACTGGTACATTTCTAGGAGGACGGATTTGGGTTGGCAATAAATCAATGGCAGCCGGTCGGTCGGGGGAATTTGCAGTGGAAGGATTGACTACAACCTTGCACCGCCTGGGTTTTGAAACCGGGCGACTCAAGACGGGTACCCCAGCACGGGTAGATCGCCGTTCCATCAATTTTGACCACCTAGAGCCCCAGCCCAGTGATGCAGAGGTGCGGTGGTTTAGTTTCGACCCCCAGGTTTGGGTGGAACGGGATCCCATGCTGTGTTACCTGACTCGAACGACGACTAGAACCCATCAGTTAATTCGGGATAAT
>CAIUCS010000182.1 GCA_903897715.1 uncultured Synechococcales cyanobacterium | reverse complement strand
TTAGTATCAGGAATACGATGACAGTTAATGAACAATCCCAGCCAATCAAAAAACAAGCCATAGAAGCCCAAAAAAAATTTTGGCATAATCAACGAGAGAATTTCCAAATCTTGGCTGTAGCTTTGGTTATTGCCTTATTCATACGGCTATTGATTGCCGAACCTCGGTTTATTCCTTCTGACTCTATGGTTCCAACCCTACAAGTTGGCGATCGCCTAGTGGTAGAAAAGGTTTCTTATCGATTTCATCCGCCAAATCAAGGAGACATTATAGTCTTTGATCCGCCTCCATCCCTTCAAGACCAAGGCTTTAGTTCGAATCAAGCCTTTATCAAACGAGTCATTGGGCTTCCTGGACAAACAATTCGGGTACAAAACGGTCACGTTTATGTCAATGATGAAGTAATCAGAGAAGACTATATTCTTGAACCACTCCGTTATCAAGGTGGACCAATTACGATTCCTGAAAATACTCTTTTTGTTTTGGGAGACAACCGCAATAATAGTAATGACTCCCATGTGTGGGGGTTTTTACCCCAAACTAATATTATCGGACGTGCATGGTTTCGGTTCTGGCCGTTAGAACGCATAGGGCAAATATAACCAGCTTCCCCATTCATCATCGTAATTCCTCCAATCAATTATTTATGACTTCAGCCCGCCAAATCATCACCCTCATCACTGATTTTGGGTTACAAGATGTCTATGTGGGAATCATGAAAGGGATTATCGCTCAAGTGAATTCAACCGCTACACTCATTGATTTAAACCATCAGATCCCTCCCCAGGATGTAGGTGCAGCCAGTTTTAATCTCCTCAATGCCTATTCTTATTTCCCCAAAGGAACCGTTCATATAGTGGTTGTAGATCCAGGGGTTGGAACTCGACGTCGGGCAGTGGCATTAGAAATTGCTGAGGGTTTTTTAGTTGGACCTGATAATGGGGTATTCAGTCAGGTCTTAAATCAAAGTCCCATGATCCGGGGTGTAGAGCTTAATAATCCTCAGTACTGGCGGTCTTCATCACCAAGTGCCACTTTTCATGGTCGAGACATATTTGCATCAGTTGGAGCCTACTTGGCTGGACAAATCCCGATGGAAAAATTAGGACAGTGGATTGAACCGGAAAGTGTGGTTATTCAAAATAACCCCGGTTGCCGAGAAATCCGCAGTCAGACTGGTCAGTTGATGACCGTACTAGGAGAAATCCAGTATATCGATCGGTTTGGTAATGCGATTACCACTATCCCCGGACGCTATATCACTTCACCGAAACATGAAGGACATTGGCATGATGGTTCTGCTTCAGGTTGGTCATTGTCTTTCCGTAACATTATTATTCCTGGCTATAGAACCTACAGTGATGGGAAGCCAAGTGAACCGTTAGCCTTAGTGGGCAGCCACGGCTGGATCGAAATTGCGGTAAATGGGGGACATGCCCAATATCAGTTAAGACTGAGTTGTGGGGATGAAGTTAAGATTCAGTTTGCTCTCAAATGAACACTTGACAACACTCTGGGCAAAAGATTGAATACCATCCGACTTCGTGGGGTTTGTCAATTCCCATGATTTCTAATATTCCCTTCAAACTGTCTGAAATCCTGGGAGTACTATACCAACCCCCAGCCATCCAGTAAATGACCAGCAATTTTATCTTCACCAATCACCCGACCCTGACGGTCGAACAAAATAGTACCGATAGTGAGTGGAACATTTCCATACTTTTGTACATACGCTTCAGCCTTTTGGGAAATCGTTAGAGCCAATGCTTGAAACACCCTGTCAGCCCAGTCTAATTCCACCAATCGTTGGTAGGCATCATCGGCAGTCTTGGCATCTAATACAGCCTTAACAACCGCAAGACTTCCCCCTAACTTAGCCACAGCAGCACCAATAATTTCCAACTTGGCATCTCCAAGATGGCTAGACGTATTAAAAATACCAGCTGCTAGTTTTACCAATTTTCCTTGGTATCCTATTAAAAGAACTTTTTTCACCCCACCTACGCCTGCTTCTAGCAATAAAGCCCCAATCCAATTACCAGTTTGGATAATAGCGGTTTCTGGTAACCCCATTTTTTGGGCAACCCCCATCCCATGACTGCCAATACAGAATACAAGCTGGGATTGAACCTTTTCCCCATAGGAGTTATGTAGTTTTATTTTGGATTGTAATATGCGCCGTAATTCCTCCAAATGTTCCTCATTGGATAAAGGATAGGAGATACCACGTGTTCCCAGAAGTGATAACCCTTTGAGGATACCAAAGGCTTCGTTGGACGTTCGTTGGGCAAGTAGCCGACCCTCTGGCAGAATGATGGTAGCAATGATGGTTTGATCAGGAGGAATGAAGGATTGTAGATTTGCAGCAAACAATTGCCGAGCATATTGATAAATTGCCGGCTCTCCGGTGATGGTTGTCCCAAGCCCATCCCCAGCTTGTAATATCAATGGCTCTACCTGACGAGGTCGTAGCTGAACCCAAGACCAGATGGGGGTGTTACGAGTCAGATCCAGGTTATCCCCCGGATCACTTATTGTAATTCCCACACTGCTGCCAGAATCCAGGCGGGCGACTTGTTGAATAGGAATAGTAGCTTCTCCGGGTAATAAATCCAGGGAGACGGTGGATATCACCGGATCCAGTGGATTACACTGGAGGTGGAGCAGAGCTGCCTTGGCTGCTGCAACTGCAAATACGGGTAATGTGTAGCCGTTACGGGGCATTGGGGTTCAATGTGAACGATGGAATTAGGAATCAGCTTCCTTTTCTATGGAGTATGGTTTTGTATAACCCAATATTCAATTAGGATGGCATGGTTACACTTTCCTGATTAAATTATTGTAACGTGGGGCGGGATTGAATTGTTTTCTACAGGGGCGAAGGGTGAAAAGCGAATATTGATTCTGGGTGGAACCGGGGATGGGGTAGCTTTGGCAACCCGTATTGCTGCAATTCCTGGGGTGACGGTCATTACCTCCCTAGCGGGTCGGGTGGTGGAATCTAAGATGCCAACGACCCACGGGCGGGTGGGGGGATTTGGTGGTGTGGCGGGGTTGGTCGATTATTTACAAGAACATCAGATTGATGGGTTGATTGATGCTACCCATCCCTTTGCATGTCAGATTAAGTTTAATGGTGCTGCTGCAGCAAGGAAAGTGGGGATTCCCCACTTAATCTTGCTTCGCCCTTCTTGGAAGCCCCAAATTGAGGGGGAGGATGGAGTAACCGACCACTGGATTGAAGTCGATGGGTATGAAAAAGCCGTAGCCCTTTTGCCCCAACTTGCTCAACGGGTTTTTTTGACCATCGGAAGACAGTCTCTACCCACCTTTGCTTCCCTACAGAATCTATGGTTCCTGATGCGGATGATTGATCCACCCCCGCCCTATACCCCCATACCTATGGGAAAAGTGATTTTGGAACGGGGTCCCTTTTCCTTAGCCCATGAGCGATCGCTTCTCCAGGACTATAAAATCGACGTGGTTGTCAGTAAAAACAGTGGGGGCGAAGCTACCTATGCCAAACTAATTGCTGCACGGGAGTTAGGGATTCCGGTGGTTATGATTCAACGTCCGCCGGTTCCTGTTGCTGAAATAGTAACGGATGTGGAAAGTGCTGTAGGATGGCTTACAACCCTATTGGCTGGGCTGGGTTGAGCAGTCATCTATAGAAACATGGGTAGTCCTAAACTAATAAGGATGGGGGGTTTGGGGGCATTACCCCTACGACCCCCTCTTAAATCTTTCCTCTTTTACCGCCACCGAAACATGAACTTTGACAAGAGAGAGGGAATTGGAGAATAAGGGTAACTTTAGGAAGGGGGAGTTCCTCTGTATTCATATCAAGAATTTAATGAGTCCTGGATAGTAGTGGTGTCAACCATTTGAGAGCTATAGTTCAAGGGTAGATTTTCAGGTTCAGTTTTATCTTCATTGAATGGTGGGCTATAGGTGTCGTTATGATATGAACTACTGAAAGCATCTCTACTTTTAGAAAGGCTTAAATCATCTAGATACAAACGATCCCCCCCTGAAGGAGACAATCGTTGTGTACTGTTTCCATGGCTACTTGGTTTACTATGATCTGAGGTACGGCGACCGGATTTTGTTCGCTTGAAACTATGCCAGGCAGCCTTAAGCCCCGTAAACAGAGTTCGAGTGGTTACCTGTAGTTGATTGACCTGTTTTTTGGCACCCGTAAGGCTTCGATCAACTTGTTTCACCACTTCACCCGCACTTTTAACTCCATCAGTCATATCTTCGGTAAGTTCAATAATTTCCTGACCAGCATTACGAATTGCTTCCAAGGTAGGAGGGAGTTCCTTTGCCAAGGTTTCAAATAATTTTTCTGCGTTTCGAGACATCCGTGTTAGTTGCTGCATGGTAGGAATGGCAACAATTAACATCACTGTCAGGCTAATTGCGACCAGGAAAAATGAAAGTCCTAACCAAAATATGGGATCAAGCACAGGGAATTTTAAGGTAGGGAATGTGACAGTGACTAGATGAATGGTTTCAAGATGGGGGTGGGGTGACAGACCGAGAATTTACAAGTTGGGTTGGATTTTCCTCAGGGACAATTGAGTCAAAATATTCATCTCGACTGGCTTCCATACCAGCAGCAACTGCATCCTTAAGGCGGTCTAAAGTATTCTCCCAACTGCGTTGAGCAGATTCCGACAGGCGATCGGCTTGGAGCTGAATTGTTGTTGATAAATCTTCTGCCAACTCTGGCAATGCATTGGCGGACTTTCTCAGAAATTGACGGGTCTCCCGTCCGGTACGGGGTGCAATTAATATGCCTGCCACTGTACCCATCAATGCTCCGACTAAAAAGCCGCCGATAAAAGAACCGGTTTGATTATTGGACATGGCTAGCTGATCCTAGAGATGTGATCGTATAGTACCCGACTCTTTGCTAGGCAATAGAGATGACACCTCAAATTCCCATATTCTCCTTTTTAAGTGGAATGGGAACGTTCCTTCGGTGGAGAGTTAAATTGTCTACCAAAATATACCTTCTGTTTCAATAAAAAACAAAAGAATAGAATGAAATTATATCACTCCTTAATCATACACGGGATCTTTCAGGTTGAATACAACCCTAACAAAAGTCAATAATTCTTGCCGAAAAATTGGGTCTAAAGCTCCGCCATTTTGGGGCGGCTTTTTATTTGGCTTTATTATGCCGTTTTATCTGTATCTAATTTAGATAAACAATTCTATCCCTGATTGACTGACAAAACTTCTCAGCCAAAACCCCGAAAGCCCTCACCCTAGCCCTCTCCCGATGGGAGAGGGAACCGGAGGGGTGGCTCGGCTCCCCTCGCCCCCTGGGAGAGGGGTTGGGGGTGAGGGCGTACAACT
>CAIUCS010000181.1 GCA_903897715.1 uncultured Synechococcales cyanobacterium | reverse complement strand
TGGAATCGTGGGTACAGAGCCATTGGTCGCTCAACGGTATTTAAGTGCCCTAAGCCTTGCTTTTTTCCAAGTTCACATTCATCGTCAAATTGCCTATCTCCCTTTTTTGCAATCATCCTATGCCCAACACATCAGTAAGGACACAATGCCATTATTCCTCGTTCGTCGCTTTTCAACCCATGATTTAAGTTCAGCAATTCTGGGGATAAATCCTTAAGAAATCGTTTAATATAGTTCGATGGGGTTGGGCAATGGGACGGCAATCACCAGAACAGTCCGATAAACGTTCCCCTTTACAAATCTCATCAACACCCCACAACTGCATATCCCACCCTTCCTGTAGGGATAACGCCGTCAAGGGTACATCAAGACATCCATGAAATACGTACCGGAGAGCCCTAATATCTCCATAACAACCAAATAACGTTAAGTCAGATGGACAATATCCAATTTCCTCCCATAATTCCCGTTCAATTCCGGCTTCCGGTGTTTCCCCATTTTCCAAATGTCCACCAAATAATCCCCAAACCCCCGGATAAACAATGGTGGGAATCTCGTCTCGTAATTGTAAAAGATACTGTCCTTTCTGAACAAGAATTGCCACTGCAACCGAAATTTGGGTGGTACTTCCCTTGGTAAAAATATTAGCTATGGGTTTCATTATGATTGACCGAAATGAAGAATTTAATGGGAAGTAACAGCCCGTCGCAAAGTTTTGCATAAATTCAAAGCATCAGGATGGATCCAATAGTCTTCTGTCCTGTCTAGATGACTAATGGGGCAAATCAATAGGGATAGCCCCTGGACGGGATTTATCTTATGGGAACAATGATTAAGAATTACCAATGGTAATGGAGAGAGCCCATCATAATCTTGGAGAAACTCAAAGAATTGCCAAAACCCTTCCCGCTTATCCCAAGTGGTTAATAATAACAAGTCTGGCTTCCAAATTCGTGCTAATAAATTAGCCTGTTCCAATTCCTCCGCTTCGATTAAGCGATAGTGCTTTTGATGAAATAAATTCCCAATCCATCCTAAACCATACTGGGGTTCACCCTGATGATGATTGTCTAATAACTGTAATATGGTCAGGTTGGAGGGTAAGATTTGTTCCGATACAACGACGATGGAAGAATTCTTTCGGACTGTTGCATCAAGTTTGGATAACGATATGGGTAATTGAATCATTTCCCCCTCCCTAGGGAAGGCTGGTTGTTCTGTTTCCTGGACAGTCATCAGCAGGGGAATATGGCAAGTTTCTGGGCAGTCATGGAGTAAATCAAACAAGGAAAACTGGGAGTTAGCCCATAACGATGCACTGAGTAAAATCGCTCTGGGTTGTAGTAATCGAGCCTTGCGCAACACATCCGAGCAGGTATAACCATTTACCGCCCGATATCCCAATTCAAGTAATTGTGCCGATAAACTCTCAATTATCCATGGATCGTCTTGTGCCAGTAAAATTAATTCATGACTGGTGGGCTCTACCACCACTAATGAAGTAACCGTTTCGCCACCCAGATGGGGGATGCCAACTCCCAGGGTTTCGTATTTACATGGTAGCAATAGGGTACATTCACTCCTGTGTTCCCCAATTGAACGAACAGTAACCATTCCCCCTTGGAGATGGGTTAAACGTTGCATCAATACTAATCCTAAATAACTCCCTTCAAATGGATTTGGGGAGGAAGGGGAAAATTCTGGAAGATGATGGAGTAACCCATTGTTTTCTCTGGGAAAACAGACTCCCCGATAACAAACAGTGAATCCAATCCAATGCTGATCCCATTGGTGAACCTGGAGTTTTATATCAATCCTGGAATCACTTAATTTAAGAGCAGTGGTTAATAGATAAACCAACATTTGGCGTAAACGTAATTCATCAGTGATCACCCATGCCAACCCTGGATCAATATCAATACTGTCCTGTACTGAATGGGAATCAAAGTAGATTTCTACGTTTGAATGATTTGTTGAGGAGTTGGCTTGGAATAACTCCCTGGCACTGTCAAACGTATATTGACAAGTTCGTCCAACATCTACTTTCGTGGGATAGAGTTCCATCGAACCAGATTGAAGTTCAGTGAATAAGAGTATTTCATTTAACAACAGAATTAAATGACTTCCACTCTGATGAATTAAATTAATATAATGAAGCTGGCGATCGCTTAGTTCCCCTAAATCTTGTTCTTTTAATAAGCTCGA
>CAIUCS010000180.1 GCA_903897715.1 uncultured Synechococcales cyanobacterium | reverse complement strand
AGGTCAGAGAAGGCTTCGAGGATTTCGATGCGCTCTGCCGTAGACTCAAGCCTTGAGTCGATGACAAGAGGGGTGGAGGTGAGAGGTGGATGCATAGCCGCTAGAACCATTAGAACTAGCCTAAGAATCTACCATCTTTCGGCTCCCTTGGGAATGAAATAGCCCTGGCTCAATGCCTTGTGGAAGGGGAAAACCATTGAACCGAGAGTTCTTAATTACTCCGCTTATTTCAAAGGGTTCCATGAACCTTGGGGGTGAGAAGTTAGCAGGAGGTCTGGACGGGGATCAGTCAATTCAGCCAGAAAGGGATATTCGGTGTTGCCTACTGATGTTAATTTCATCATCCGACTGGATGGAGAATCTATGTTGGTAAAATCATCGCTGGTCTTTACTGCCTCCCATTGGTTCAGTGACGGAGAAAAGGACTGGTAATCCAGTTGAATTTTCAGATAATTATCTGGAAGTGATGGTAAGCGATCAGCCCATTCGATTGCGACAATCCCTAAAGGAAAATCGTCTCCCTGCCAATAGACCTCCGGATGTAAACTCCGAACTTCATGGTTCTGGAGTCGGTACAAGTCTAAGTGATAGAGGGGAAGACGCCCCTCCACATATTCACAAATGAGGGTGAAGGTGGGGCTGAGAATGGATTCAAGAATACCTAGCCCTTGGGCAAGTCCTTGAACTAGGGTGGTTTTACCCGCACCCAAGTCTCCTTCAAGCAATAGTATGGTGCCGCTAGGCAGGGAGCGACCTAACCAACGTCCCACTGTTAAGGTCATTGATGGGTTTTCAAGGAACTTCTGTATAACCATTGATCATGACCCAGAAAAACATGAGTGAAGCCATCAAAGATCAAGCTTTATTGCATCCCATAGGCTTTAATCAAAGGATGAACTGAGACCCAAACGGTCTAAAGCCACGGATACCAAAATAACCGAACTTTACCAACGTATCCCTAGGCAATAATTGCATTTTGAAGCCGTTGGAGGGTAGGTAGGCAAATTTTTACAGGGGATGGAACATGGACTACCATATCATACGCCATGGATAGACTGGGGAAGACCGCCCTACGGTAAACCGTTAGGGCAGGGGTAATGTCACAGCCCTAATTAAAGGGGAAGTGGTTGTTTGACCGTTACTGGGGTGGGGGGCAAGGATGAAGACGGTTCCTCTGATGCCAAAAACCATGCTAAGACTACGGGAACAACCCCTAATAAAACACTAATGGCTGTGGGCAACAGAAAGCGGTTATCTAATTGAACAACTGTTATGACAGCCCCAAAGGCAAAATTAAGTAGATACACCACCAGGGGTAAGGTTAATTGGGTGCGAGTGAGGGAAATAAAACGAAATCTCCAAATCCAGGCTGTTACCCCCATAAATAAAGCCCCAGTTCCCATCCAACCCGCTAAGTTACGGTATGGCATACCAAAAAATTGACCGATTTCTTGAAACTCCCAAAATGGGAATGGGGTTTGACTCATGGCTGGATCAAGAACAAAATCCCATGCGGTCAGCAGTAAAGAGCCTAAACCAATTGTGGCAATAGATTTAACCCATGGAGACCATTGTTGGGATCCAAGTAACGCCATAGCCACTAAATAACAGACAAGCCCCATATAAAACCAAGATAAGGGGATGGTAAATGGAACCAATCCGGCAACTTTGTATCCCAACCCGCTGAGATAACGGTAATGACCGAAAGGAAAACCAGTGCTGGTGCCTAATAATTCACTACTGAGGGATAATCCAATAGCAGGCACCATAAAACCTAAACATGACCGTAATCCCAGATGACGATAAGCATATAGGGCGACTGTGACGGCACCCAATGCGATATAAACTACCCCTCCCCCTAACATACTCCAACCAAAGAGGGTTTGAACAAATTCGGGTAAATTAGCAATTAAAACAGGATTGGGCAAAACGATTAACAACCCCGCCAACCCAAATAATAGGGCGAAACCGTGCCCGACTAAACAAACCCGCTCGGCAGCTACCAATCGCTTCATGGAAAACCTCAAGACATTGGACAATTTTATCCTGTTCAATAGTTTACAAATCTTCAACAGTATATGGAAGGGTTCTGCCAAAATTAATTGGAAAGTTTTCCCATTCATCCGCAGATTCAAGGAACCAATCCCCAACCTTCCACTAGCTTTCAATTTAACGGATATGTTGTGAACTTTTATCAAGTATTACAACGATATCTGGACAAAGACCATAGTTCCTGTGTCTTAATTAAATGATTAAATGATTATTGATCATAGCGTTGTTGAAGGAGAGCATTGATGATTACAGAATTAATACCATTGGATATATTAGCTGTGGTTCCTCGCTCATTAGATTGGACTCCATCAATTGGCATTACCATGCTGATTTCCAACATTGTGGCGATCGCATTTGGTAAATTCACTATTCAGAATCCAAATGTGGGCACTCCCGTTCCGTCAGCCAGTTTATTTGGCGGGTTTGGCTTAGGAGCAGTTTTAGGAACCACTGCCTTTGGGCATATTTTAGGGGCAGGGGTAATTCTAGGTTTATCGAATTTTGGCATTTTGTAATAAAGGTTCGTTATTCAAGATCACAGTTAATGGGGGATCAATGCCATGATTTTGCCGGGTACAACAGTACGTGTTGTGAATAAAACTGATATCTATTACGGATTTCAAGGACAAGTACAGCGGGTTAGTGATGGTAAAGCCGCCGTATTATTCGAAGGGGGTAATTGGGATAAATTGGTAACATTTTTGTTACCTGAATTGGAAACTGTTACCTTAACCCCATCGGTCAGTACAGTTAAAAAAAGTAAATGATATTGGTGAACTGCCAGATGCTCTCCCATGCGGCTTTCCATTACCCAATTTGTTGCTCAACCCCGCCATCCCAACCACATTGCTGAAGTGATTGAAACTTCAACCACTGAATTTTTGGCTCAATGTTTGGATACTGAGCAGTTAGGCTTCCCAACCATGCCTCCTTTTGGCAGTTGGGTTTGTTCCCAGGACGAAGATTCTGGGAACCAATTGTATGGGATTGTTTATCATGTCACAACGAGTCCCATTGACTCCATTCATCGCGCTAGGGCTTTAGGGCTGTCGTTGGGGGAGTTGAGGGAGCAGCAACCCCAAATCTTTGCTTTATTAAAGACAGAGTTTCGGGCAGTTATTGTTGGCTTCAAACCCCCAATGGTTGGGGGGAATTCTTTCGTTTACCACCACTTACCCCCCCGTCCCCCCCAAATTCATCAAGCAGTGTATCGTTGTACACCGGAAGATGCGATCGCATTTACCCATCAACTGGACTTTCTTCGCACATTATTATTACTGAGCGGAGCCCCAGTTGACAGTTTAATTGCGGCAACTATTCGTGAAATATATCAATTGCGCCAATTAGATCGT
>CAIUCS010000179.1 GCA_903897715.1 uncultured Synechococcales cyanobacterium | reverse complement strand
GCCAGTAATAACAATGGTTGCGCCTACGGTTAATGAAGATAATTCTAACGGAATGGTTAGGTCTAACCCAGCGACCTGAAACCAAGGGATGGAAAGATGGGTTGGGGGGTGGTTTAAGACGGCAGGAAAGGCGATGACCCCGTGGAAAAAAGCAAATAAAGTGAAAATAATATTGATATAAGCGGATGGACGAGGTCCAGTGCTACGAATAATGTTAGGAAACCAAAGAATTGAAAATATACAGCCTAGTAAGGCGTAGCAGGGGAGTAACCATATACTTTGGAGTAAGGACTGGGACACCAGCACACCTCTGATATAAAAGAAGGATAAAAAAAATAATAAAATTAACAATTGGGCGATAGGTCGTTACTAATCCCTTATTGTTGAATGTTCAAGAACCAATGTGGTTTTAAGACCGTACTGCCCAAAAGCACCAGTGGTTGCCGTGACTCAAAAGTAAGGTTAGCCTAACCTTGTCTTAACAGTTGGCGATGATCCGCCTACCCATCAACAGTCCCCTTGGTGCGCTCAAACTGGAAATCCTTACGCCTTTAGACGGAGGAGGATGAATAAAGAGACAAACTTAATCGGTAGGGCACTCCATCAATAAAAGTATCTAACATCTTAAAATGAATTGGTTAATCTAAAATAAATCTAAATTTTGTTCCATCACTGAAATAAACCATTGACATAAGAAAAATCTTGGGAAAACAGCCATATTTACCCACATAATCCCTGAAAATAAAAAAAGATCAAGGTTTAATTGATAGACTACTCTCTATGATTACGATTTGGGAAATTGATTATTACTCCCGACCAGTTTTGGATGAAAACCAAAAAAAAGTATGGGAGTTAGTGATTTGTGAGAGTGAACTGGATAGTACACCACTCCATGGATTTCGTTACACTGAGTTTTGCCCAGGCACCCAAGTTAATTCCATTTGGCTACAGTCTGCTTTAGCCAATGCCATTCAGCAAGCTCCCCATCCTCCGGATCGAATTCGGTTCTTTCGACGACAGATGTTTAATATGATCAGCAAAGCATGTTCAGATCTGGGAATTCCTGCTGCCATCAGTCGTCGAACCCACACCTTGAGTCGTTGGTTAAATGAACGGCATTCTGATTTTTATCCCAATCAACCTGGCTATCAACCCAGCCAAAATCCGTCAGTACAGTTTGAAGTACCAATTGCCCAACCATTGCCAGATGCATTGATTGGAGAACGATGGGCATTTGTAAATTTAGAGGTTGGTGATTTTGTTGAAATGGGGGATTGGTCCATTGATTTTGGCGAGCGCTTTTCCTTGACACCACTGGGCATGAACCCACAGACTAAAATTCCCGGACTAATTGTATTTTCAAGGCGTGCCCTACCCATTGCAGCTTGGTTATCGGGGTTGGAACTGGCGTATTTAGAAGTGGAAACCATATCCAATTCTGGAGATCAGGGAGTTGCTTCCACGCGCCTAGTCTTAGAGACGGGGATGAGCGATCGCTGGATTATGGCAAGTTTTAATGATTCTCCCACCCAGTTGGAGGCTAAACGGTTTGAAAGTGCCAAAGCCAGTGCGAACCAGGTTCATTTCCTGGCATTGCAAACCCATCCCGAAGCCCAGTCTTTTACCGGATTTTGGATGTTACAAAAGTTAAATGTTCTGTAAGGAAAGTAGTGGATGGCGATCGCCCCTAATGGTGAAAGGTCTAAAGGGAAAGACCCCATCCTATTGAAATCTCCCCATTTATCCTTGACAAGGATAGATAAATCTGGGATTAAGGTATCTCCATCCCTGCCATGGGCTAATATTCATGGTAATAGTTCATATTTACCATCAGTGGAGATAACACAGTATTGGCTATCCTAGCAGGATAGTTCTTCCAAACCATATCCATACAATAATAAAGATGACACCACAGGTACACCTTGGACAGAATGTCCACCATAGGGAGGTAACAACCCAACCAGAGATGGTATGGGAGTCTAGGGATGGATCGTCCCGCTTGTACCACGGTAATAGTTTGGAACTCATGGCTTCCCTCCCCGCAGACAGTATAGACTGCATCTGGACTGATCCCCCCTACAACCTTTCAAATGGAGGGGTTACCTGTGTTTCTGGGCGTATGGTCAACGTGAATAAAGGGGAGTGGGACCGCAGCCAAGGTATTGAACTGGATCATGGGTTTAATAAAGCGTGGTTGGCTGCCTGTCATCGGCTACTCAAGCCAACGGGCACCATATGGGTCACGGGGACTCTCCATGTATATCCATCAGTGGGATTTGCCATGCAGCAGATTGGATATCGCATCCTCAATGACATTATTTGGGAAAAACCTGCTCCACCGCCAAATTTAGGCTGTCGCTGCTTTACCCATTCAACAGAGCTAATATTATGGGCATCCAAAATCCACAAAGGCAAAGAGCGATATACCTTTAATTATGAAGAAATGAAAGCTGAAAATGGCGATAAGCAAATGAAAAATGTCTGGCGGATGTCAGCCCCTGGTAAAGCTGAAAAATTCTATGGAAAACACCCAACACAAAAGCCTATTGAACTAGTAGCGCGGTGCCTTCGAGCCAGTACAAAACCAGGTGATTTAGTTTTTGATCCGTTTTCAGGCTCATCCACCACTGGGGTTGCATCGTTGACACTGGGTCGGAGGTTTATTGGTTGTGAAGCAGATGTGGATTATATTCATCTGTCCATCAAGCGATTGAGGAACCCTCAGTAACCTAAGTTGGGGATAAACTCCATGGCTTCAATTGTTCACAACCTACTTTCTGATGCTGGCATGGAAAGCAATATTTATGCCAATGAACAAGGTTTTCAACCCGTCACTTGGTTGCCACCACCGCAATATTCCAAGCATACCGTTTGATAAATGGGATTTTTTTCAATCCCCGATCCAATTGTTCCAAAAATAAATATTCAGCTTCTAATCGTTCATATTCTGCAATAATTTTCTTCCAATAGCGTTCTTTGTTAGGATCAACTCTTTCAATGAAATAAAACTTCAAAAAGATCCACAACGTCGCTAACCAAAAAGTATCGTAGTTAGTGTGGACAAAATGGGAACGCACAAACTTAAGAAGATTGATATTTAATGGAGTTTCATCATCAGTGCGCACCTTCGTTGCCATCCGTCGATATACATTAATGATGGGATTATGAATCAAAGGATCCCAAAAACACAGTTTGCCTCCAGGCTTTAATACCCGGTAGATTTCCTGAATAACGAGGGTTGGTTCAGGAATATGATGTAACAGATTCGCTGCATAAACCACATCAAACGTATTATCCGGAAAATCAATAGCCATGGCATTAATGACTTTTCCCTCCACTTCGACCCCATTTAATTTGGCTAATTTCAGTGCTACTTCTACCATTCCTGGAGCATAATCAGAGGCGATACAATGGGCTCCCTGTTTAGCAAAATAGACGCTATTTTCTCCGGCACCACAACCCAAATCTAGGAGTAATTTTCCGTTTACATTACCCAGGTGATGAAGAATAAATCGATTTTCCGGTGCAGTACATGCTTCAAAGTAGTCCTTTACACAAATCCCATCCACATCAATTGCTGTAGCCCATTGATTATGGAAATCTCGTTCTTTTGTTAAAGTATCGTCAATCATACCATGGGAGAAGAATTAAGTGACTGGGGATTCTGATTGTAAAGTAGGGGAAATGGCACCAGTTTCCGAACTGGATTCCATAACATCAGTGGATAAGAAATGAAGCAAAGACGACCCATCAGTTGAATCCTCTAGTTCTTCGATACCTGACTTACGCACCGAACGGACTGTCTCCAGAGCCTCTTTAATGACAACTGCCATCGGGATAGCAATAATTACCCCTAAAAGCCCCCCAACCCTCGCTCCAGTTAGGATGGCAATAAAAACCCAAAACGGATTCAGACCGGTAACACTGCCCAAAACCTTAGGAGCAATACCATTTTCAACAATTTGTTGAACCACAACTGACACGGCTAAAACCTGCGCTGCTCCACCAATATCCCGTAGGGCTGTCAAAAAAGTGACTAAAATAATTCCAGCAGAACAACCAAACGGGACTAATGCCATCAAACCGACAATTAACCCAAATAATAAACCAAAGGGTATTTTCAATACTAGAAAGATAGAAACTAAACCAAACGCAACACAGGAAGAAACAATAATTTGACCAATAAAATAATTTTGGAAACTACGACTAACGGTTCGAGAAAACGGTTGTTGAACTTGGTCAGGAAGCCAACCCACCAAACTATCCCACACTTCGTAACCATGTTGGAGCAGATAAAACATGGAAATTACGGTCAGTAAAACATCCAAGACCTTAGCAGCAGTAAAAACAGCTACATCTAAGGTCAGGTTTAGAATCCGTCCGGCAATAAATTGTAACTGCTCCTTGAGACGATTATTAATTTGCAGTATCAATCCATCTAAATTGACAGGCCATCCTAAACTTTCAAAGTATTGATCCAGTCCTAACAATTGCCGTTGAGCTGAGTCAAACCATTCAGGTAATCGAGCCACAAGTTGTTGAGCTTGACTGAGGGCAAGGGGCACAAGGGTAACCCCAGCAACCAGTAGTAAAACCAGTGCCAGCAAGAAAACCAATATTGCCGCAACGGTGCGCCCCAATCCCCGCTTCTCTAACCAACTCACTGGGTAATTGAGGAGGAACGAAAGTAGGGATGCAAACAACACAACAACCAGTAGAGAACGAAAATAAGCAAAGATGTTAGCAAAAGCCCAGGCATTTAAGACTGCCAGGGGTGCAACCAAGGCTATGGCTAAAATGCGAGACATCACGGTCAGCGAATCCCACCACATCACTAACTTATTTTTTGGTTTGGATAGCCCAGACTCAATCATGCATAAAAATGAATAGAAATTTACTAATCCTACTATTTAGAATTTTAACCACCTTAGAGACAAAATCCTAGGGATTTATGCAAGAAATTAAACCTAAAGTAGGTCTATTTTGTCTGAGCGGGGGCAGGGCTAGGCACAAGGACATCCTGACGGGTGCATCCTAATTTTATAGCCCTCACCCTAAATCCCTCTCGAGAGGGACTTAGAGTCTGGTTTCCCTTTTCCCTTTTTGAGAAAGGGTTAGGGGATGAGGGCAAACGGGTACACTTGGGAAACTCTCCATCCTGACTGCCTTATAATGTTTTAATGAAGAAGAACCTTGCCCCCTAGGGGAGGAACCGGTCTAAAGCTGACTTCAATTCAGCAATTTCCGACTCGATGGTACCCGTTTCCGCTGCTCGGGCAATACAGTCACTCAGGTGGGCATCAAGGATCATACGAGCTACCCGGTTCAGCGCACCCCGGACAGCAGCAATTTGGATTAATACATCCGGACAAGGTTGATTATCTTGAACCATATTTTTCACCCCCCGAATATGTCCCTCAATGCGGGATAGCCGATTGATAATTTGTTTTAGGCTTTCAGGATTATGGGTATGGGCATGACTCCGCTCCGTAGCAGGATGACAATCGTCGGAGGGATGGGTAGGGAGTTCTGTTTGTCCATGGAAGGATGGATGATAGGTCGTAGGTGGTAAGGTAGACTCTGCCCCATGGTCTGACTTAATTTCACCTGACACGTTGGTCATTTCTGAAGAATGGGAACCGTTGATAATCATTTACGTTCTTAGGTTTAGTGCCTATTCATTTAAGGATTAAATTTAGGGATTAAAAGAATACCGTCCTTTTTTTTCGGAAAAACCCACCTGCTGTACCACTGTTCAAGCTGGCTAAGAATCACTCTGGCTGTCAAAATAACAGATAGATAGTGGAAACATTCCAGTTAATCGTTGGGGATAGTTCGTAGAATCCCCTAGGGTTGTCTCCAATGCCATGGGTTCCATTGTAAGTTCTAACTCATATTTCTGGATTGATTTTATCTGTGGAGAGGTTGGGAGAGGGCATAAACGTTTAATCCTTCAAAGTTCAATGGGGGAATATGGGCTTAAACATCCCATGGTTTGTCCATAATCCTACTGATCCGAGTCAGTCGATGAACAATCGGTAAGACAGTCTGTAGTGGTATCCATATCTGGTATTGACTACACCCCAAGGATAAGCAGGAAATTCACGCCCCCATGGGATATCCTAGCCCTGAATCGTCTCTATACCGGAGGATATTATCCCTCTATTCTTTCATTTCACCAAACAATACACTGAAACTCCATTATGAAGTTGTCAAAATTCTCCCGCACCCTTCGTCGAATTGGTAGCTATGTGTTGGCAATTTGGGTTGGTGCATTTTTCACGGCTACAATGCTCCATGTTTTGCCTTCCCAGGCTGGTTCCAATGCTTCCACCCCTTCCCTGGAGATGGAACAACTGAGGCAAGTTTCCCAGGCTGTAGCTCGGGGGGAAGAACCCCTGAAAGTGGTTCAGGTTCCTCTCAACCAATCTAGTAATTTTGTCACCACAGCTGTCAATCAAGTAGGACCAGCGGTGGTTCGAATTGATACTGAACGGACGGTTACGCGTTCAGTGGATCCACTCTTTGATGATCCTTTCTTTCGTCAATTTTTTGGTCAAGCCCCCCAAATGCCCCGAGAGGAGAGGCTACGGGGTCAAGGTTCAGGGTTTATTATGAACCAAAATGGTCTGATCTTAACCAATGCCCATGTGGTGAATCGGGCTGATCGGGTGACTGTCACCCTCAAGGATGGACGAAAACTGAATGGAAAGGTACAAGGAACCGATGAAATCACTGATCTGGCAGTTGTTAAAATTGATCCCAAAGGGGGAGTTCCGGTTGCTGCTTTGGGGGATTCTGATCGGGTGCAGGTGGGTGATTGGGCAATCGCCGTTGGGAATCCATTGGGTTTAGACAACACTGTGACCCTTGGAATTATTAGTACCCTTCGTCGTTCCAGTGCTGAAGCCGGAATTCCTAATAAACGCCTAGACTTTATTCAAACGGATGCTGCCATCAATCCGGGTAATTCTGGCGGTCCGTTGGTTAACAACCAAGGGCAGGTGATTGGAATTAACACTGCCATTCGGGCTGATGCCATGGGGATTGGGTTTGCTATTCCCATTAATAAAGCCAGGGATATTGCCCAACGGCTAGAGCGGGGTGAACAGATCGCCCATCCCTATTTGGGAATTCAAATGGCAACCCTGACCACGGAGGACGCCAAGGAAGCGAACCAAGACCCCAACACCTCCCTACTTTTACCTGAGGTCAATGGGGTACTGGTAGTTCGAGTCCTGCCAGGTACCCCCGCTGCTATTTCTGGTCTTCGGCGCGGAGATGTCATTGTCAATGTAGATGGACAGGCTGTGACCCGTGCAGATCAACTCCAGCGTCTGGTGGAAAATAGCAGGGTGGGTACTGCCCTCCAATTCAAGGTATACCGGGGCAATCAAATTCAGACCATTGCCATTCGTACTGGGGAATTGAAGCGGGCAGAAGCCGAGTAAAACCCTTAAAACCAAAGGGGATGGAGATTTCTCACCATCCCCCGTAACCCCCTCCATGACTTTATGGTTTTTGTTCGGGCAACATACATTTATCAGAATCACAACCAGCAGGTCCAACTTCATCCATTAGACCTGAATCATACCGACTCAATGCCTCATGGAAACTATTGACCCGTCGGCGCTCATTGACTGCCAATAGTTCAACTTCATAGGTTTGTCGATCAATGGGTTCAAAGGGCAGTCGGGGAAAGGTTTGATGATCATCAAACCGAGCCAGCATTGCCACTGAAATATAACCCTCATCATGGTGAATTGCCTCAAAAATACGACGACCCAACCCGTCCACCTCTGCCTCACGGAATTCAATGGTGGCTGAAGTATTATGGGTGGTATAGTATTTCTGAACCTGCATATAAAAATCAAACTGGGCAAGGGCAGAAAACCGGGAAATATCAATTTCATCGGCACCTGCCATGTTAGCCCATGGAACTTCCACTGGGATTTCCACTAACCATTCCGTACAGCGGGGGTCAAAGGGGTCATCCAGTAATTGTCCAGTTTCATCCTTATCTGACTGGGATGGAACAATACGATATCCAAAATCTAAACAGGCTAGGGCAACTGGATCGGCTTTACGAAATGTAATTCTACGGATAAACCGCTGAGCCTTAGGGGGATGCCACCCTGGAGAAGCACCAGTGAGTAAGGACTTCGTGCCTGCTGGTTGTACCGTAGTACAACGGTTAGGACGCTTCAAACCATGGCGATCGCAGTATTGCCACACCTGCTGGTGGACAACATCCCGCCAGCGACGGAGGAAAAACTGCTCTTGTTGCTTAAAATAAACACCCTCGGAATTATCCGGACGACCAGCATCCCACCACCACAACCACTTGACCCCCAATGCTTGTACAAAAAAGTCAAACAGTCCTGTAAATGAAACTCCCACAATTGGATCCAGTTCTCGGGAACGTTGGTAACGGGGTTCCCCAAACCGATGGTTGAGCAACGCAGCGACCGATAATGCCCCGGCGGTAAATGCTTGGTCTTGGGTTTCAAAATCGGTGGCATTGATCTGGTTGAGGTGGACTTCGGCAAGGTTGCAATGGAAATTAGCCCCCAAAATTTCGCCACAGGGGTTCAATCCATACCGCTGTAGTCGATGCTCTAATTCTTCAGCACTAAACTCTGGATGGAAGTGGGACAACCATCCACTGGCTTCATCTCTGCCCAGATTGGTGTACACTTCCAAAAATTCTTGTTTCAATTGGGGATGGCTGAGAATGTCAGCATTTGCCCGGGCGATCGCCTCAGGGGCATACTGAATTGCACCCTCACCAGAATAAAATTGTTTGCGTACCGCTTCTAAGCATTCCGATTCTGAGGGCTTAGAATGAAATACCCGGGTATGGTTCGCCATCCGCAGTGCATCCCGTTCCGGATCAATCCGCCAGTTCCCATTATGGTCTTGCTGCCATAAATTGGCTTTTGCATTGGCAAATGCTGCATCATCGCTGGCACCCTGACGCATCCCGGCACTACGACGAATATTGCCCGCCACAATAGTAACCGCCGCCTCATCAATCAACAAACAGGCTTCAACGGAGGATAGTTGGCGACCCACCGCCCGATTTAAAATCGTTGCACAACGGTCATATAACCCGGGCAATCGGATGGGATTGGCCACTCCGCCAAACCCCTTCAGTGATTCTCCTGCCGGTCGCACATGACTTAGATGTACCGTTACCCGCACCTGTCCATCAAACCGTTGGTCAGTGGATAATTCTAGTAGGGATTGATACGAGTGTACCCACCCCTGACGGCTATCACCCACCCAAATTTCAACTGAAGATCCATCAACTTGGACACTCGTTTGTTCCTGCCGTTCTCCGGCTGGAACCGTGCCAATTTGTCCCCCCAGTTGGATGGTAATGGTGTTACGGATGGGAGGCAACTGACTGACATAGAAGGGTTCTAGAATTGCTCCAGTTCCGCAGCCCATCATGGCTAAATCCATCATTAGTCCAAACGATCGCCAATCAACGGTATTGGTACTGGTACAGTTATAAGCACCAGAAAAATTCTCTGGACGATCCATCCAGGGGGTACCACCAATCCACATCCACCGACCAGAGGGAAGGGCTAATAACTGCCGCTGCATTTCTAATAAAAGAGTTTGCTCCGCTTCACTCAATTGCCCTAACTTGGCTAAACCATTCACTGTCCGTTGACAGACTTCTTCCCAAGTTTCTCGTTGCTGATGGTCACGTCGGCTGTAGGTACGATAAAATACAGGGTTAGCTGCGGGGGCTGATTCAGGAAAATCTTGAACCGAGGCTTCTTGGGGCAAGGATACTGGAACTGGATGGGTTAATTGAGAACGAACACGCTCAAGGTTTTGAACCATAGGTAACTCTCGTTAAACTGAAACGCAAATATAGCTTGAGTGCATCCCAACTTTGCAGCCCACACCCGAAATCCTACCAAGAAAAGATTCATAATTGGTTCCCCTCCTTCCTTAGGCAGAAAGGGTTGGGGGTGAAGGGGAACTGGCAAAAGTTAGACACTCTTATCACTTTATATGGATATATAGTGTCTTTATTATCTAATTAACACTATATAGGGATTATTTCAAAATGACCACATTATTTTAACTGATTTTTGTAAAACAAATGTATTATAATTTCATTATTTCCTGATAGTATTCACTTCCAACCCTATTGTGTATACCCTCGACCCAGAACAAGTTAAGCAAAAAGCTAAAGCCATTGGGTTCCATGCAGTGGGTTTTGTTGCAGTTGGCAAGGAATTGGGCAGCCAGGCTCCTCAATCATGGGGATTAACCCAATGGTTGCAGCGGGGGGATCACGCTGATATGGGATGGATGGCGGATTCTTGGCGTCTCAATATTCTGCAACCTACATTTCGCAGGTTGACAGGGAATAAAAGATGTGGGATGTTCTAAGCTAAAGGGAAGTCCTTCTAGCAGTAAGTTCCTCCCTTGCAAATCGAGAATTTAGACCATCTCGGCTTAGTGGCTGGGATGATTGACGAATTAGGTCTAGTAGAGCTG
>CAIUCS010000178.1 GCA_903897715.1 uncultured Synechococcales cyanobacterium | reverse complement strand
TGAGCCACATTCCTGTCCTTGGTTGTCTACCCCATATCCCAGACCCAACCGACCTAACAAAATTGGCACAACTGGCTGCTGAACTCGATTTAAATCAAATCATGCCCTTAGAATTTACCCCAGTCCCTGGGGTTAACCCATAGACTTGTTGCCAATAACTATAGCTAGTAGCCTAGCAGTAAGAGGGTTACTCTTCCCTCTCCCCCATAAGCTACCTCTAAATAACCTGAGTTCGGGATAAGGAAAAGGGCAAAAAAGCAGTAATTCCAAATTCAAATTTGGATGGCTCTGAAAGTTTTATTCCAAGAGGACTTTACAGTTCTTGATAATCAGGGCGATCGCCGAAATGACCTACTATCCTTCTGAATTTGGAACTACTGCGCCAATAAACTAAACCACCTAGCCCCAAAGGGAAACAGAGTCCTCCCTCCAGTTGCCAAGTCAAGCAGCGACCCAAAGAACACCTGTAATACCAGGAAACTAACCCTATGACTCTTCCCTAACCCTTTGCCCCACTCTTTTCTTACCCTCCCCCGCGCCGTCAGACGAACAAGAAGGTTACTAAGATAAGCGTTGGGAGGATGTAAGGATTTGTTCCATCACCATTACAGTCCAATCAATATCGGCAACGGTGGTGAGGGACCCCAAGGTAAGACGAATGGCTCCTTTAGCAATGGCTTCTGGATAACCCATAGCCAATAATACAGAACTGGGCATTGTTTTACCACTTTGACAAGCTGAACCAGCACTAATGGCAATTCCTGCTAAATTCATCTGATGAACCAGTGCTTTTCCAGTGAATGAATGTTGGTCATGGAGAGGGATTAGGCAAAAACTAACGTGATGGGGTAAACGATGGGAGCGGTCCCCCGTGGGAATTAACTGAGGGTGATGGGCAAGGCGATCAAAGAGTAAATCCCGCAATGACCTAAGCCTAAGGGATTCAGCCACTAAATTTTCCCTTGCCAGTTGAGCCGCCATGCCAAATCCAGCGATCGCCGCAACCGCCTGGGTGCCGGAACGGCATTGAAACTCCTGCCCTCCTCCCAATAGTAATGGAAACAACCTTACCCCTGGTCGCACATATAGCCCACCCACCCCTTGGGGTCCGTACAACTTATGGCTTGAGAAGGACAGTAAATCAATGGGTAATTGGTGGACATCAATGGATACCCGACCCACCGCCTGTACTGCATCAGTATGAAATAAAGCGCCATGACTTCGGGTAATCTGTCCCAATTGTTCAATGGGTTGTAAAGTACCCACTTCACTTTGACCATACACAATGGAGACCAAAACCGTATCCGGTTGTAATGCAGCTTGTAGATGGGTTGGATCCACCCGCCCCTGTGGATCAACTGGGAGTTGGGTAACCCGCCACCCCTGTTCCATCAGCGCTCTCACTGGCTCAGCAATAGCGGGATGTTCCACACTGGAGGTTATAATATGACCAGGATGATGAGATTGACGAGTAATACCAAAAATTGCTAGATTATCAGCTTCCGTCCCACCCGAGGTAAATATAATGGATGTTAAGGGGGCATTAATGAGTTGTGCCACCTGCATTCGTGCCTCCTCAACAACCATCGCAGACCGTTTCCCCCATTCATGGATACTGGAAGGATTTCCCCAATGTTCCTGCATCACTTGCCCCATCCGGTTGATAGCAGGTTGGCAAATAGGGGTGGTGGCTCCGTAGTCAAGGTATATTTGCATGAATTGGTGGAAATGAACCGTTAATTCGTCAGGATGTTCATTTTGAGATGAGTGGTAAACAGTAACAAGTGTAACAAATTATCACCCCCCGCCCATTGGTTGCAACTTGGACTTGGGTATTCATCTGGTGATTGTATGGGAATTACCAGAAAGTAAGGGGGATAGAGTGGATAAACATTGCCATTGGCTTTTGAATTTAGGATCTAGGCAAAAGGCATCCCCCAGATTTGCCAATTTTCTTTATTGAAGGGCGATCGCCATCGGTCAATTAATGCCAATTCCAGTTGTTGACGCCAGCGAGTATCCGTTGGGGCATCCCACCAAAAACCAATGGTAATTAAAGCTTGAAGACCACAGGAGAAGTGGTTAGCTTTATAATTCGCAATGTATCGTTTGCAGTCATGCTCTCCTTTCCATCGTTGATGGGAACGACACGTTTCACCAATATAAAGGATGAACGGTAATCCACCTGGATTAGAATCAATCACGAAATAGAGGCAGGCATCTCCCTTATCACTGGCAGGTAATCTCCAAAAAGCGATGGTTTCCGGTTTTAAGGAAAATGGATTGATGGTGACTGGATCCACATGGGGAGTCATTACATCCATTGTCCATAGAGACGGTTGATGGTGGTGACAGCGGAAAAGTTGATAGTCTTGATAATGGGCGATGGTTGATTTCCATTGGTGTAA
Source organism: uncultured Synechococcales cyanobacterium (assembly GCA_903897715.1). Taxonomy (GTDB): domain Bacteria; phylum Cyanobacteriota; class Cyanobacteriia; order CAIUCS01; family CAIUCS01; genus CAIUCS01. Next base: position 3,425 of record CAIUCS010000178.1, on the reverse strand, counting down.
TGCAACTGAACTCATATTCCACCGGCGGGTCAGTGGCGATCGCCACTGACGAACACTTTGCAGTTCATCCCCGGAAAATAAACAACCCTGACTTTCATCAACCATGGACGTAATCCATATCTTGTAACCCACTTAACCGGTTTGCCAATAAGTGTTCCAAGGTTTCCAGAGCTTTGGTAAACCCTTGAATCCCTTCTTTTAATTTTTCAGAAGCCATGGGGTCATTATGGAGCATTTGATGGAAGACCACCTTATCCATCTTTAGTTTTTCCATTGAAACATCAACTGCTGATGAAGGACTGAGCTTACGGGGTAATTCTTCAGTTGTCTGTTGGAGTTCTGCCAACAACGGGGGGGAAATGGTCAATAAATCACAACCCGCCAGTTCAGTAATTTCACCAATGTTACGGAAGCTAGCCCCCATAACCTCTGTTTGATAACCATATTTTTTATAATAATTATAAATTTGAGTAACGGATAAAACCCCAGGATCTTCCGAAGGGGGATAGCTATTTCGACCAGTCTTGTGCTTATACCAATCTAAAATTCGACCAACAAAGGGAGAAATTAGGGTTACTCCTGCTTCGGCACAAGCGATCGCCTGATGGAGTCCAAACAATAGGGTGAGGTTACAATGAATCCCTTCTGTTTCCAATAAACGGGCTGCTTCAATACCCTCCCAAGTAGAGGCAATTTTGATTAGAATCCGTTTTCGATTCACCCCGGCTGCTTCGTACTGGGCAATCAAATCTCGAGCCTTGGCAACGGTAGCTGCTGTGTCATAGGAAAGCCGAGCATCTACTTCAGTGGACACCCGACCGGGGATAATCTGCAAAATTTTTAAACCAAATGCAACTGCCAGTCTATCAAAGGCAAGAGAAACCACTTGGGAGGAAGACCCATCCATTCCTACTTCTCTTTTTGCCATTCGTAATGTTTGGTCAACAATCATTTCATACTCTGGCATTTGGGCAGCAGCCGTAATCAGGGATGGATTGGTTGTGGCATCTTGGGGAGTAAATTGACCAATGGCACTAATATCTCCCGTATCAGCCACAACAACGGTCATTTCCTTTAATTGCTCTAATATTGTTCTAGTCATGGGTGCCCCTTATGGAAATGATCTTATGGAAATGATATAGGGTAAAAAGACTTTATTTAATTCTAACCATCTCCAGTTCTCGTCGAATTTGATATGGAAAAACTGCTGTTTAATTTTATTTTTGCCAACACTAATGTGATTTTTCCTATTTTCCACAATGGGGAGATGGGATGGATTGAAAATCTCCTTGCCAACTCAAAACCGTTTATGGACTCACCAAGTCTTTGGGGAATGGTTGCAAGAATATCCTTTCTTAGCCCTCCCATGTCCTTCGTCCAACCCTACTCCCCTAATAAAAATTAGTTAAACATTACAATTTGTCATATACATTTGACTTCAGTTCGTTATAATTTTAATTCAATATTTCAGCAATTTTGTTGTCCTGTTTGCCTGGGAATACGCCTGCTGTCATAGAAAATGAATTGTTCTGGCACTGGGCGGTAACATTCCATTGTGGTCGCCCTCTGGCTATCTTGTGTAACACAAGCCTGGGGGTTCGCTTGACGGTAATGAATGAAGCTTGCCTATGAGGGGATCAGAACCCATCGATTTTAGTTATTACAAAGAGGATATTCCATTGGCTCGTCGCTATCTATTCACATCAGAATCGGTTACTGAGGGACATCCCGATAAAATTTGTGACCAAATTTCAGATACAATTCTGGATGCTTTACTAACCCAAGATCCTACTAGTCGGGTGGCCGCTGAAGTGGTGGTGAATACCGGTCTTGTGTTGATTACGGGAGAAATTACTTCCAAAGCCCAGGTTAACTTTGTTAAATTAGCCCGTCAAAAGATCGAAGAAATTGGTTACATCGGCAGTGACAATTCCCAAATCAGCGGTTTCACTGCCAATAGTTGTGCGGTCCTGGTCGCATTGGATGAGCAATCACCCGACATTGCCCAAGGGGTAAATACGGCACAGGAACAACGAGAAGAGTCCAGTGAAGAGGCATTGGATGCAATTGGGGCTGGTGATCAGGGTCTTATGTTTGGCTTTGCTTGTAATGAAACCCCTGAATATATGCCCCTTCCCATTAGTTTAGCCCATCGAATTGCTCGGCGTTTGGCATTGGTTCGGAAAACAGGACAACTCCCCTATTTACGTCCCGATGGAAAAACCCAGGTTACTGTTTTGTATGAAGATGGGAAACCCATCGGAATTGATACCATCCTGGTTTCTACCCAACATGCTGCCAGTATTGATGGTCTTCGTGATGAAGTGGAAGTACAACAACGAATCAAATCAGACCTATGGGATAAAGTGGTTCAACCCATCTTTTCTGACATTAGTGTTAAACCCACTGGGGAGACGCGTTTTTTAGTGAACCCTACCGGCAAATTTGTTGTGGGTGGTCCCCAGGGGGATTCAGGATTAACCGGACGGAAAATTATAGTTGATACCTATGGTGGTTACTCCCGTCATGGAGGCGGTGCGTTTTCAGGTAAGGACCCCACCAAGGTTGATCGAAGTGCTGCCTATGTAAGCCGATATGTGGCTAAAAATATTGTTGCAGCGGGTTTGGCAGAACGGTGTGAAGTCCAATTAAGTTATGCCATTGGGGTTGCCCGTCCCGTTAGCGTGTTCATTGAAACCTTTGGTACTGGAAAGGTTGATGATGATGTGTTATTAGAACTAGTTAAGCAACACTTTGAATTACGTCCCGCCGGCATCTTACAATCGTTTAATTTACGTAATCTCCCCGGAGAACGGAGTGGACGTTTCTACCAAGATATTGCGGCATACGGGCATTTTGGACGTACAGACTTAGACCTACCTTGGGAGAAGACCGATAAGGTGGAAGTGCTGAAGCTGGCATTGGCTTAACCCATCTATTTCATTATGATGGGTTAGAGATACCGAGTTAGTTTTACCCAAGTTTGTAGATGGGTTAACAGGGTGGAAGGCTGGGGGCTATGACCGCCAGTTCTTCCCCTTGGAAGGGTAAATAATGATCGATGTTGGGATTGATCGGTCTTATATCTATTATAAAATATAGACTTAAACGAATCTCTCCCATCTAAACTATGGGGTATTCCCACCAGACCGCTCTTAGCGGTTGGTGGTGAGGGAGGAGCCCCCCCTCCTCCCCCCCCTGAGTAAATTGACAATCCTAGACCTCAATACTGAAGGGGTGGGACGAGGGAACCATTAGTCTGGGATTTCACGTTGATGTTCAAGCTATTGTTTGACCTGATCCCTAGTAACGCCGCCACAACTGTCAAGGAAATAGGCTCCAGCCCAGAACACTGGCTTACTATAATTTGGTTGATACCATCTGCATACTCTTTAGGAATCAACCGACTAGAAACGGTCTTTAAG
>CAIUCS010000177.1 GCA_903897715.1 uncultured Synechococcales cyanobacterium | reverse complement strand
TAACCAGTAATTAAACTGCAATGGGATAGATTATGCAACTCTATCACTTAATTTACAAGGATAAACAGCATAAAAATCCATACTTAACCTTGAATACCTAGAAACATTTCTGAAAAGGATTGTCATGTCAAATCATATTAACGTGAGTTCTGGATAAGATAAGGGCGGGAGCCGTAGGCTGAAATAATCAAACCATTCAGCAAGTCCTCCTTATATCTAGCTTAGAAGACCTCTTCTGCTCAGTCGATGACTTCTGCCAATGCTTTGAACCCCAGTGGCAACCGCAACCTTTACAGAGCGGGCTGCAAACCCAGAAGCAGAGCCGACAACTTTGCCTGAGGGAAATCATAACGATTGTGATTGCTTTTCATCAACAGGGCTACCCCACGTTCATGGACTGCTACACCATACCCGTGGCCGCTACTGGCACAAGGCATTCCCCCATTTGGTGAGCTATCCCCGCTTTATCAGTTGGTGCCTTCAGTGTTATGCCGTTGTGTGCTTACCTGCGCTCCTGCTTTGGGCAGTGGGATTAGCTTCATAGACTCGACCAGTCTTGTGCCACAATCGCCCCGTCAATCAGCACAAAGTGTTTGATTTGTTAGCCGAGCGGGGCAGACGTCAGAAGAATCCCTGCTCAAGCTGAATGACCGCTTGCTGTTGCGAAAGCGATCCATCATCGAAACCATCATTGACCAGTTGAAAAACATCTCCCCCATCGAGCACTCTTGGCATCCCTCCCCGGTCAACTTCCTGGTCAACCTGGTCGGGGGATTAATTGCCTACTGCCACCAACCCAAAAAACCTCGATTGGGTTTGACTCAAACTTGCTCTCCCATGCTTATCCATAACTGACGTTCCCATAAATTCCTCCATCATGGTGGAACTAGGCATTGTTGCCATGAAATGGGCTCTTTCAGGGGATGGGTGGGGGCTGTCCAACCTATTTCCTAAGCAAATTCCAAATCCCTTTTTATTTTTGCAACCCCACCATTTGAATTAACTCCCGTTCAAAAACCACCTGTGCTCGATTAGTCCGTCCGCCAATATAAATCCATCCATTTTGTTCAAGCACCCAAATCTGCGAATGGGATACATAACTCATGACTACCCCCAACATTAGAAAACCAAAGCCAGCATAAACTAGGGGAATTCCAGGGTCAGCCTTAATTTGCAAACCAGTGCGACCTACTAGCTCAGTAATCGCCAAGGTAACCCCATTCACCACTGTTGAACGACCAGCCCGAACCGTTGAGACCAGTTTGCCCTCCATGTCATAGATGAGAACCATCCCTTGCAAGTCCTTGACAATTAGGGATACACCCGTACTCATGTCTGTTTGAGTAGGTACCCAGGTTCCCCACAAACGACCCTTACCCCCCGTATCTAATTGAGCCATGGGGAATTGTAAAACCGGACTTTGATTTAGATGTACTCTCACCGCCGCTACCCCCCAGTCGGCTTGATAAAAGCTCACCCCATGGTAACGCAGAGGTTCATTTACATGGATGGTTTTACGGAGAACCTCTTGATGGTCATGGTTCACTACTGACAAATCGGAATAAAATTGATCAATTGCGCCATCCGGAGTATAGTCAATCCAAAATCGATTGACCTTGACTGACCAATCCCTGGGAATTTGGTTATCAGCCCATAGTCCAGCTTCCGTAATATGTTTAACCTGAAAGGTATCACCACTGGCAACTTGTTCCTGTCCTGTGAACCCGGTCATTGCCCCAATAATTGCCCCTAAAAGGATTAAAATCATACTGGCATGGACTACAATCGGTCCAATCCGTCCTACTAACCCTTTGCGGGCATAAAGGGCATGGTCAGCTTGAAAAATACGGTACTGATGCTTTTGTAACGTTGAAATTAATTGGGGAAGGGAGTTGGATTCTTGATTCAACTCCGTACTAAATGCTAATTTTTCAAATTGTCGGGGTTGATCATAAAATTGCCACCGTCGGGCAGCCTTAAGGGCAGGAAACTGGCGAGTAAGGGTGCAGGCGGTTAGGCTTAATCCAAATAAAACCAGTGCTGATAAAAACCACCCCGTGCGATAAACCTGATCTAATCCTAGAAAAAGTAATACTTTCCAGGTTAACCACCCAAATAACGCTGGAGATTCAGGATAATTAACCTGATAAAACTCTAAGGATTGTCCTTGTTCAATGACTGTCCCGGTTACACTCAGTATTGCGATGCCTAATAATAATAGGATCGCTAACCGTAAATCAGCTAACAGAGGTAATAATTCCTGCTGAAATACCCATCGAACCTTGGTGAATAATCGTTGGATTAATTCCTGATTCCCCTTGGATTTATCATGTATTTTTTCCTGTAATTCTTCAGAACGTTGGGGTTTATCCATAATCCATCCAGTCACTCCTAACGGTTGGGGGAAGCCATATTATAAAAACATGTAAATTCTGGCTTAAATAAAAGCTTAACCGTACCGATGGGTCCATTCCGATGTTTCGTAAGAATAACTTCAGTAATCCCCCGGTCTGGAGTGTCAGGATTATAATATTCATCCCGATATAACATAATGATTAAATCTGCATCCTGTTCTATGCTATTGTGAACCACCCAGTCATTGGCGACAAAATTATGGAATTCGGGGACAGTAAGGTCATAAACATCAGATTCCCCATCTGCTTCCAATCGGATAACCCTCTCCCATCCCAGAGAAGTCCCCATGGAGTATGTTCCCTGTCCCAAAGAAGTTTCCCCTTCTTCCTTTCCCAACCGAGTATGGGATGGAGTAGCGATGGTCTCCCCTAGTTGGATTTGATCTAGCCGTCGCCAACCTTGGGGAGTTAAGAATGGATGATTGCCAGTTGCTCGGATACTGTGCCCTTCATTTCCCATTAATCGCCAGACCGGTTTGCGCCCGGTACAGAAGGCACGACTCACTCTAGTTGGCTTCAGAATTGAATGAACTTCATTCAAGGACCATACTGTCACCCCTGGATTGTGAACTAATTCACGGATGGGTACTGCCTGACCTTGCCCAGCTAGGGGAATGAGGGTTTCTCCGGCAAGACACCCTGACTCTCGTAAATCAGACATCATGGGGCGTTTATTTGTACGGGATTCTACCCCCCGACTGAGTTGTGACAGAGCAATAATGGGGACATTCAACTCTCGTGCTAATCCTTTAAGGGATCGCGTTACCTTGGATAACTCTTGTACTCGGTTATCACCTCCACCCTCCATCAACTGTAAGTAGTCCAAAAGAATCAAGCCTAAGGGTTTGCCAGAGTCAGCCGTTAATCGGCGACATCGGGAACGAATTTCTGAAACACTAATGTTAGCAGTATCGTCTATATATAACCTAAGTTGGGAAAGGGTATTTATGGCAAACCCTAACCGTTCCCATTCATGTTGAAGAATCCGTCCAGACCGCAACCGACTACTTTCAATACCATCCCCAGCTTTATTGGATAGGGCAATTTCACTGGAAAGCAGGCGATATACCAACTGCTCCTTAGACATTTCCAGACTAAAAATGGCTATGGGGAGCTGGTATTGGGCTGCTATATTGCGGGCAATTCCCAGGCAAAAACTAGTTTTACCCATGGAAGGTCGTCCCGCTGCAATAATTAAATCTGACCGTTGAAACCCCTGGGTCATGGCATCTAGGTCGTAAAAACCACAGGATAATCCGGACAGGGAAGTTCCCATTGAACGACTTTCGATTTCTGAGAAGGTATCAATTAAAACTTCAGAAGTTGCCGTTAATCCAGTTTGTGGGCGGTCTTGGGTGATGGCAAATACTTTTTGTTCCGATTGATCTAAAACCACCTCCAATGGCAGAGTACTGTCATATCCAAGCTGAATAATTTGGTTGCCAGATTGGATTAATTGGCGACGCAAATACTTTTCCATCACTAGGTTGGCATACTGATCCACATTAACTGAACTGATGGTACGGTCAATGAGTTGGGTAAGCCGAGACTGTCCACCGATTTTTTCCAATAGGCTCTGGTCAGAAAGCCAGGATGCCATACTCATTAAATCCGTTGGACGACCCTGGCTATGTAAGGCTAATGCCCCTCGATAAATATCCTGATGGGCACTGATATAAAATACTTCTGGGCGTAAAAAATCCATAACCCGACTGAGGGCTTCTGGGTCTAATAAAATTCCGCCAAGGATAGCTTCTTCGGCATCTATGTTTTGTGGGGGCAGGCGATCGCTGACAGATTGAAAATCAGGTTGTTGTAACATGGGACGGGAGAAGCCAGTTGATGGAATGAATTAGGGAGTTATGGGCAAGTGTAATACATTTAGACTAATTGTAACCATTGATAAGAATAAAATAAATCCAATACTATCCAATAGGGTGGTTACCAGAGGTCCGCTGACTAATGCGGGATCCAGGTTCAATCCTTTCAGTGCCATTGGTAATAAGGTTCCCAAGGTTACGGCTGTTATGGTATTGGCGGCCATTACCAACCCCGCTACAACGGCAACCCAGCGTTCATCCCCAGGGGTCCAAATTAATGCCAGTACTATCATCATTGTTCCCAAGGCTAATGCTGTTCCCAATCCGGCAATACATTCCTTACGCAGAATCGTCCAAGTGTCCTCTGGAGACACTTCTCCAACCCCCAACGAACGGATAGTAACCGTTAAAGCTTGAATGCCGACGGTGCCACCGGTATTGGAGAATAATGGCATAATCACTGCCAAAACTGGAATCATGGCAATGGTTTTTTGAAAGGGAGCAATGGCACTAGATGCCCCAATGTATAACCCCATAATTCCTAGTAGCCATGGTAATCGATTGCGCAGTTTATCCAGGGGATGGGAAAGGGAAGATTCATCTCCCCCGCCAACACCCGCAATTTTCTGAATGTCTTCCGTTGCTTCCTGTTCAAGAATATCTACCACATCATCAATGGTAATAATTCCCACTAGTCGGTTTTCCCGGTCTACCACTGGTAGGGCTAAAAGGTCATACCGTTTCATTAATTGAGCGGTTTCTTCCTGGGGTGTTTCAGTATAAACTTTGATCACTCGGTCACTGGCAAGGTCTCGAATGAATACATCAGGTCGGGCAAAAATTAATTGCCGTAATGAAACTACCCTGGTTAATGTCCGGTTTTCATCAGTCACATAGGCATAATAAACTGTTTCTTTATCAGAATCAGAGCTGCGTATTTTCTCTAAGGCATCTCCTACCGTTAACCCTTGTCGCAATCGAACATATTCTGTTGTCATGACCCGTCCGGCTGTTCCTTCGGGGTAACCTAAAATGGTGACAGTGGCTTGACGTTCTGAAATACTCAATTGCTTCAGAACTCGTTTCACCACCCCTGCGGGAAGTTCATCAAATAATTCTGCCCGGTCATCGGGTCGCATCGCTTCCACAATCTGGGCAATCTGGGTGGTTTGTAATGACCCTAACAGTTCTTCTTGAACCTCGGATGGCAAGTATTCAAATACCGCGATCGCCTGATCCTTATTGAGTAAACGAAAGGCGATCGCCCTTTGTTCCGTGGGCAAATCAGCGATATAATCTCCTGCATCGATTGCAGGAATACGGTTTAACTCTAGCTTAAACTTACTTAGCCCTGTCACATTAGACAGTGCTGTCCGTCTCTCCTGAGTGAGCATGGTTATTCTCCTGAATCTCCCGCCCGCAGGGAGATATGTCTCACTACGTTAAGGGAGGGTAATGTGGGGTAATGGACTAGGGTCCATGGGAATCCTGGAAAGCAACATCAATACTTATCTGAATAAAGTATTGCTAGATACCATAATAACTTCAGAAGGGACAGAAAAACTATTAAACGTCGAGGCTTTCCCGTAAAAGTTACCCAGTATATTTTTCCGCCGGTGAGTAGTTCTCAAAAATTTTAATAATGGCATCCATTCTGACTGGAAAGCCTTTATTATAGAGGGTTTCAGCTTTGAAAATATTCTCAATTGACCTGTTCAAAAAGCCGAGACTTCCGTTAGACCATCCAATGTAAAAACGCGGTTCTTGGTATATAAGTCCTAAAATGTGAATACTAATTAGTGAGAAAATCCCTTGACTAGGGAATATAATATGAGAATACAATTTGAAAGACGTTTATTTCATATCAGTTTTGAATTAGCGATTATCTAAATTTAGGGTTTATCTAATAAGGTTTATCTATGAATCCAGTGATCCCAAATGATGTTTTAGATAATCGTTATCGCATTATAAAACAGTTGGGTGGTGGATCATTTGGTCAAACTTACTTGGCTGAGGACCTAAAACGTCCCTTTAAACCCACCTGTGTAGTCAAACAACTTTCTCCCTATTCTAAGGATGAATTTACGCTAAAGACTGCACGACGATTCTTTGACTTAGAAGCTCAATCGCTGGAAAAACTCGGCACTCATAGCGGTATCCCTACCTTATTAGCCAGCTTTGAGGACTCAAAGGAATTTTTTCTAGTACAGGAGTTTATTGATGGAGAGGATTTACATGGAAAACTTCAGGGTTTTAATGAAATCCAAGTCATTAATTTACTTTATGAGATTTTAGAAATCCTAGAGTTCATCCATAGTCAAAATGTAATTCACAGAGACCTTAAACCATCCAATCTGATGCGTCGAAAGAAAGATGGCAAACTGGTGATAATTGATTTTGGAGCAGTGAAGCAGATTAGAAATCAACAAACCATCATAGACACTGGTCAAAAAGGTAGTACTGTTGCTATTGGCACACCAGGATATATGCCCAGTGAGCAGTCAAATGGTAGACCACGGTTCAATAGTGATATTTATGCGGTGGGAGTGATTGCAATTCAGGCATTAACCGGACTTAATCCTAGTGCTTTGGAAAGGAATAGTGATGATGAACTGGTCTGGTACCATCACGTGGGCTTCCCTATCAGTCCTGAATTGGTTGGTATATTGACCAAGATGGTGCGTGACCATACTAGTAGTCGGTACCAAACAGTTAAGGACGTGTTATGTGATTTGGATTTACTACCCAATTCCCCAAGAAACCCTCACGGGAAAGTACTTACAACTATTCAAAACGATCCTAAAAACCCAAGATTTGTAGAAAGCCCCCTTAGCACTATTTCACAATCTTCAAACGTACCTCATAATCTTAATCATTCCACTTCTCCTCTTAATGCTGGTCAATCTGCCCTAGGAACTTTACCCAACTCCTCATTTCCTAAGGCTAATCAAAATGGGATGAGTAAGATTGTCTCCAAGTTGAGTACAAATTTTTGGAATGGGAAATTATTTTGGGGTGGGCTAATAGTGTTCTTCCTATCAGGTGCAGCGGGTGGGTTTTTAATTTATTCTCGATGGTTTAACCCTGAAAGTACATATAAGAGAGCGGATAAAGGCTTATATCTTCTATCTGATTTTGTTCAAACTATTCAGTTAAAGGTGGAGCCGTCTCCCACCCCTTCCGATCCATCTCCCAATCTTACCAATCCTAGTCCACCCCCCCCTTCGGTTGATAAACCGTCCCAAACCGTAGACAATCCTCCTCCATCTGTAAATCGTCCTAGTCCACAACCTATTCAAGGCTGGGAAGATACACCTCCTAACAATACAGACAACGGTGGAATTTAGGCTTCTTGTCTGGTAATATCGCTACTACCATTTCTACTCCAGCACGACCCATAGGACTAAGTTTTATCTTTCATTAGTTGCACTGATCATCTGAACCACCCAACAGAAGAGAACCACTCCCTCCCGACGGGCAGTCTCTGGTGGAAGAAGGTATAAAATCACGGGTAAAGCTCTGATAGATATTAGGAACAACAGTTGCTTCAATGGGAATCGGAGCGGCAATCATTGCACGGGGTTCAGTGGGAGAATAATTAGGTGGAATAAATGTCTGAAGTTGAGATTTCTTAGCTTCATTCACAAGATATGTGACTAAAATACCCAAGTTAGAGATATTGACAATTTGTTTGGTTGCCGTACCACCACGCCCGTGAATCCCTACTACTTCACCGTAGGTGTTGAATACGGGACCACCGCTCATGCCACGGCGAGTTGCTGCACTATAGTAAAGTCCATAGCCTCCATCCGGATCCGGAACTGTCAGAATGCTCGTCACCTTCCCTTGGGAAAAGCGATAATCTCGCCGGGGACTTTTATCTTCGGGATCTGGCCAACCAGATACAAAAACGGGTTCTCCCACGGAGCCAGCTCCAAGATTCACCTTAGCAATGGGGTAGTTTTTCTGGCTCTCAAACTGGATAATGGCTAAATCAAAACCATCAATCCGATTGGTATTTTCATCCTGCTTACCAAAGGTATAAATGTTTTTATATGGAACGAAATACACTTCTCCATCATAGGTGCGAACCCCGTATTCTGAACCCCGAGCCGCCACCACATGGAGGTTAGTGGCTACATAGTAGGTTTTACCAATTTTAGAAATTAATATCCCAGAACCAGGGTCAAGGGCTGTGGTGGGATCATCCCCTTTCACTAACCCGTTAGCCACTAAAACGGTTGTTTGCTTGGCAACTTGATTCACCTCGTCTTTCGTTAGGACAGAAGTTTGGGCAATTTTTTGAGGGGGTGGAATTATGCCTTCCAGCGATCGCTTTGGGTTCACGGTCCTGGGGAGAGCGCCTGGTTGAGCGGAACTTTTAGCTATGAAATAGCCTAACACTATCATTGTCACTAGTATAGCCCCTGTATTCATCCACTTGGCTATTGAAGGAACCATAATTATTTCTTGAGGATTTATAAGGATTTATATTTATAAACACTGTACAAACACACTTGAAACCCCATGACGACAGATTAATACCGTATACGTTTGCCCCTCTCACGCAGTGATCACGCCGGAACCAGCACCAGGAATGGTCAGGATGCGAACAGTGATTTGCTGAACAAGTTGGGGATTTTTTTACTTAAATCACCCCTCCATCTGACTTTATACCAGCATAAATTGCAGGTCTTGAGATAGATTTGCTAATAGAGCCGATGAACTGTTGCATAAAACAATTATTCAAGCAAACATGTTGGAGATCATTAGCAACCTGCTCACAGGCAGAATCAGGCAAGACGATACAACGAGTTTAAAGACCAATATCAGGAACTTTTAAGGGTGGGGAGGGTTTGGCATCAGGAATTGATTTTGTGATTTCCAAAGAACGCTCTATAGCTTCTCCAATTGGGGCATAGTCTTGGGGAGCACTTTGCTGTACGGCTGTTCCCGAGCCTTTAACGCTAAAATTCACAAGTTGCTTAAGAATGAGCCGTTCTTTGCCTCGATCCGAAGCACGTAGAGTGAGCAATAGATTGTTATTGTTACATCCCTCAGTACGGCTATTAACATGACAAATCACCGGTATTCCTCTGATTCGTCCATAGGTTAGTTGTAAATTTCTCAGTTTACCCCCATTGGTTGCAACTGCCTTGGTCAGACGCTCCGTGACAATGTTACAGCGTTGTTGTGGTGTAAAGTCAGGACCAAATTCCTGACTGTTCCAAGTAATCATTGGTGGGGTTGTACGCTCACCCCTTTTTGCAACCGTTGCATACCCACCGCCCATGGGAATACATTGGAACGTGGTTGTTAAGGGGGAAGAAGGAAGGGTATTTTGGGAAAAGGACGGGGTTGCTTGTACTCCTAAAGTGCCAGCTATCACCAATGTGGCTCCAAGAGCTTGAGAATTAATATGAAATTTCATGGGGAAGTTTTCCGAGGAAATCAAGTATTGTCTTAATGTAATTTACATAGTGATTATCCTTATATTTTATGATATTATCCTTTTATTTTATGATACTATAAGAAGATTTATCTTCAGCCAACATTAATTTCAAATTCTGTATAACTTTAACTCAAGGTGTGTGGTGTGATGAAAAAAAATTGGGTTGCATTCCTGTTGGGAACAGCAGCCATTGGATATATGCCATCTCTTGCTAGAGCCGAGGATTTAGCTCAGTCTTCTTTGGCAGGATCATCTAGATTGTCAACTCCAGCAGTTGCACAGTCACTTCAACAGTCCTCTCAAGACTCTAAAAGCGTTAATTCTGTTGATGATCTTGAAAAACTTCCGTTCCCCAGTCAATTGCCGGTACTTCCCGAGCAGCCTTTATTGTCCGAGTCTCGAATATCGGCAATGGATCAGGTTACCTCGGTTTCTCAGCTATCTGACGTTCAACCCACTGATTGGGCTTTTCAGGCGTTACAGTCCTTAGTGGAGCGCTATGGAGTGATTGCAAGCTATCCTGATAGCAAGTTTCGCGGAAATCGGGCATTAACTCGCTACGAGTTTGCGGCGGGGTTGAATGGGGCTCTCGATCACTTCAATAAACTAATCGCTGCCGGTACCACTGACCTAGTCACTGAAAAGGATCTGGTAACCTTCCAAAAGTTGCAAGAAGAGTTTTCTGCGGAATTGGCGACCCTACGCAATCGCGTCGATGCTCTAGAAGCTCGGACAGGAATTTTGGAGGCTCAGCAGTTTTCACCCACAGCGATCTTGGGCGGTGAGGTTATTTTTAGTCTGGCAAATGCTTGGGGCGGTGATCCTCCTGGAACTGGAGAGTCTAGTCCTGTCTTCACTAACCTGACACGATTACAGTTGTTATCTTCCCTTTCTGGGAAAGACCGTCTGAGAATGGAATTAGTAGCAGGAAATTTTGCAGGTTTAGGCTTTGCAAATCCAGGTGTCCTGAATACGAATACGGCTTTGCTATCGTATCAGGCTGACACAGCCAATCAGATTCAGTTATCAATGCTAGAGTATCGCTTCCCTGTCTTCAGCGATCGCCTGGTGCTGACCTTTAGACCCGTGGGCTTTAGTCTAAGTAGTGTACTCACAGCTAATTCTCCTTACTTTGATTCTGGTCGCGGTGCTCTTTCCCGCTTTGGTGAAGCTAGTCCCCTATTCAAAATCGGAGATTTAGATGCGGGGGTTGGGTTTGATTGGTTGGTGAATGATAGTGTACGAATTCAATACGCCTATGGTGCTCGAGATGCCTCAAGTCCTAGTTTAGATCGAGGCTTGTTTAGTTCAAATAGTCAAGCCATGGGTCTACAAGTCCTTTTCTTGCCTAGTAATAATGTATTGGCTGGGCTCACCGCCGTCTATGGTTACTCTGGAGATGGTCGCCTGAATACGTTTACAGGGAGTGCAATTGCCGATGCCTCTGGGTTTATTAGTCAACCTGCTAATATCTACGGATTAGGGGGGAGTTTGCAGTGGCGCATTACTCCTGGTGTCGTCTTAGGTGGTTGGGGAGCCGTAATCGGAACTTACGCTGATAAAACGGATGCGGGTGCAGTCAGTACCACCTTCCTAGCCTCCCTGGGCTTCCCTGACCCCTTTGGTCGCAGAGGAGATTTAGTAGCTTTCCTGTTTGGCCAACCCCCCAAGATACTGGGGGTTGAGGGTTTCGGCGCTTCTTTAGGGGGGCTCATCGATAGTACCGATTCCTATCACTTCGAGGCTTTCTATCGACTGACTGTAAACAACAATATCTCAATTTCGCCCGGTTTCTTTTTGGTAACTAACCCCGGCAATATTGCTGGCAACAATACCATAATCGTAGGGGCGATTCGTACCACTTTCAGGTTTTAGGGAGAAACTCAACCATGACGACATGCCAAAAAGTTGGTAAACCAACGTTCCTATTGTTGTTGACTATATCTATTTGTGGTCCGGAACTACTGCTTGCCCAGGCTGCAAGGGCACAGCAGTCTACAACCGCTCCAACTAATGCTCAGCCTAGACGACCTCGCACTACTTTCTTTGAACAGGAGCGTAGACCCCGGTTTGGCTTTGAAGATTTTTTAGAATCAGCCTTGGATGGCTCACAGAATGTATTTGCAGATACGGCAAAGGTCTCGAATTATCGTTTAGACCCTTTGTCTGATATAACAGTAGGACCTATTTCAGGAACCCTAACAGTAACGAGCCGTAATCAGGACTCAGCTAATTTCTTGGTTACGACTTTTATAAACCCTGGAACAGCCACTAATGTAACCTTTAGTAATATTCAAACTGGCTCCACGCCCCAGTTAGGAACTTTAACCATTAATGGCACAATTAACGGGCAACCCGTGAGTGGTACACGGAATTATAATGCTGGGTTCAGTCAAAGGGGGGATACAGTCAGTGGTGTAATCCTCGTTACTGATCCTACTAATCCTAGCAATTCTGTTTTTATTAACCTACCACCTCAGTTAGTTCCTGGCGCAGTGGACACAAGTCAGCCGATCTCATCCCCTGCCTCTCTCACATTTGGACTACCTACAGATCGTTAAGATGCCCCTAGGGGTAACGTAAAAAACGGATGGACTGATGCTAATCAACGGATTAGCATCAGTAGTCAGTGAACTAGACAGGTACTAAAGTATACCAATCCTATTGGTTTAGGATCACCCTACAAGTTTAGATCGGTGACTGCTCCCAAACTACTGGAAGAGACCAGTTGAGCATATTTAGCTAAAACACCCCTGCGATACCGAGGAGTTGGGGGTGACCACCGGTCTCGGCGCTGTTGTAAAATTTCAGCAGAGACATTCAGTTGTAACAGCAGGTTAGAGGCATCAATGGTAATTGAATCTCCCTCTTCTACTAAGGCAATTGTACCCCCCACATAGGCTTCCGGAGCCACATGACCAACGACCATGCCATAGGTGCCGCCAGAAAACCGCCCGTCTGTGATTAAGCCCACAGAATCCCCCAGCCCAGCCCCAATAATTGCTGAGGTGGGTGCTAACATCTCCCGCATTCCCGGTCCACCCCGGGGACCTTCATAGCGAATTATAATTACATCTCCCCCACGAATTTTCCCCGATAGAATGGCTTTTAAACAATCTTCCTCTGACTCGAATACCCTAGCTGGTCCAGTAATATGTGGATTTTTAACTCCAGTAATTTTTGCCACAGACCCTTCAACTGCTAAATTCCCCTTAAGAATTGCCAAGTGTCCTTGGGGATAAAGGGGGTTCTGCAGAGACCGGATGACTGTTTGGTTGGGGGAGGGGACGGATGGAATGTCAGCCAGTTGTTCAGCGACTGTTTTACCAGTAATGGTCAGCGCATCCCCATGGAGGAGTCCGTGACTCAGTAACACCTTCATGACCTGGGGAATTCCTCCTGCCTTGTGTAAATCAGTGGCGACATACCGACCGCTGGGCTTTAGGTCACAAATCACCGGGACACGGGCACGGATTTTTTCAAAATCATCTAAATCTAAAGGAACATTCATGGCATGGGCGATCGCCAATAAATGAAGTACGGAATTGGTTGACCCCCCCACTGCCATAATCACGGAGATGGCATTTTCAAACGCAGCACGGGTGAGGATACGGTTTGGTAGAATCTGATGTTTAATTGCATGCACCAATACCTTTGCTGATTCTTCAGTACTATCTGCTTTTTCTCCATCTTCAGCAGCCATGGTTGAGGAATACATCAAACTCATACCCATAGCCTCAAAAGCAGAAGACATGGTATTTGCCGTGTACATACCACCACAAGAACCAGCTCCTGGACAGGCATGCCGTTCCACCGCCATCAACCGTTCTTCATCAATTTTACCTGCGCTATATTGACCAACCGCCTCAAAGGCACTGACTACGGTTAAATCTTCCCCTTGTAAATGACCTGGTTTAATGGTACCCCCGTAGACAAAAATAGCCGGTATATTTAACCTAGCCATGGCAATCATGGCTCCCGGCATATTTTTATCACATCCCCCTATGGCCAGAACCCCATCCATACTCTGACCATTACAGACCGTTTCAATGGCATCGGCAATAACATCCCTGGAAACCAAGGAGTACTTCATCCCTTCCGTACCCATGGAAATTCCATCACTAATGGTAATGGTACCAAATAACTGGGGCATGGCTCCTGCTGCCCGTATCCCTCTTTCTGCCCTTTGAGCCAGTTCCCCAATCCCCATATTACAGGGAGTGATCGTACTATGGGCACTGGCAATACCAACAATGGGTTTACTAAAATCATCATCGTTAAAGCCCACAGCCCGTAACATCGCTCGGTTGGGGGATCGCTGTACCCCCTGGGTCACTACTTGACTTCTAATGTTAGCTGTCATTGATGGTCTCACTAAAGTCTCCTGTTTTTACCTTAAAGTAATACAGGTTTGGTTTTCCTACCCATTGTAAGTCATATTACTGCTGCTCCAAATTGAATCCATCATGGGTTTTACATCCTAAACCCGACGTTTCAACTTAATTAACTGAGCTGTTACTGTCAAACTTTCTTCGTATAGCACATCCCTGCCCCACCGCTGCAACTGTTGACTTAGTAAAAACTCAGCCTTTTGATCCGTTGTTGCTGTAACTTGTTCCGAATGGCAGGACTGGGCAGTCCCTCCCGCCTCCATCCGCATACAACCCGATGTCTCAGAACAAAGTATGGTACAACAATTCGCCAATGGATTGGTAGAAGTGATGCGTAATGCTACTAGGTCTCCGCTAATCTCCCCAGAATCAATGACGGGTATGCCAGCTAATTCGGCTTCAACTGGGTGCCCTTCTGAGTTGGTAAAGTGAATGTGTTCCAAATCGTACTCACCTCCCGTTTCCACATAGGATTGGGGATGCCACCCCATGCGACTGGCAAACCAGCCTAAAAACATTAAGGCCTGAGCCGCATTCCCCTTTTCATAGTCAATGGCAATTTGGTCCACCTCTTGCAATGCCATCCTTCGTTCAGGTGGATCGAAAGTTGCCGCAGTTAGTTCTTGCCAAGGGGCCAGTCGATGCCAATTTAAGTCAGCTACATAGGTACCAGATTCAACTAATTCTTGAATCTTCAAAAATTCAGCTTCCGAGTCACCAAAATAAGATGAATCCATTACGATGCAATTACAACAGTGAGCCATTTGAATAAATAGCTCCTGTTCAGGATTAGGAGTTGCCTTCCACCACACAAAACGAGGTAAATCAGGGATGATTAAAGAGGTAACCAATTCCCCAACCCGATTTAAAGCGGCTTTAGTCCCCCTTAAGGTAATGTATTCACAACAAATTAAATTACCACCTGTTTTATGAACTGGACAGTAAGCGGAGACCTGAGCCGTGACCCCGGTATCAATGCCTATGGTTGGACAAAGGGTAATAACCCGACAAGGATTCTGGGCAGCGATGGCATCACTAAGCCCTTGACCACGCAAATCCAAACATTGGTGAGTTTGGTCTTCTATGGGCAGTTTTTGGACTTCTTCCCTTAGTCGGGCTAAGGTAATTGGGTCAATTTGTCCGGTAATCCTTAAGCCATAGGCTGCTTGAGCTGCTTCAACTGCAACTTTGGTTTGACCGATATAAATTCCATCGATTTCACCTTCATAAAATCCAAGAATTGCCAGTAACTGTTGAAATTCTTCAGGTTCATAAACCACCATATTAAAGGTAGAGGCTCGCGTCGCACCCCCTGCCCCGTTAACACTTTGATGATGCCAGATGGCATTTAACTCCGCTTCAATTTCGTCTAAGGAAATATCCTTAGGCTTTTGTAATGCAACTAATGGGGTAAGCATAAGAACTGTGAGAGTGGTAAAGGACAGGAAAAGATTACATAAGCGGAGGCAATTGATTAACAAATCCAATCAGGATGATTCGCCCATATCCTTATAAACGTCGCCATAGCCGCCCATCACGATTTAATAAAAGTTCAGACTCTATGGGTCCCCAAGTGCCAGCCTCATACATGGGAATAGAGTGGGGAGGGGCAGGTAGTTCCCACGCCTGTAGTAAGGGGGTCAAAAGCCGCCATGACGCTTCTACTTCATCACCCCTGGTAAAAAGGGTTTGATCCCCAAGCATACAGTCCACCAGTAATCGACTGTAGGCATCGGTATTTGGCTGACCAAATGCGGTATCGTAGCGAAAATCCATATCCACAGAGCGAGTCCGCAATGAGTTGCCAGGGGTTTTCGCCTCAAAACGCAGGGCAATTCCCTCATTAGGCTGAATGCGCAGGGACAAAACATTTGGATTAGCTTGTTTTGCTGCCGATTGAAACATCAAGAACGGAACTTCCTTAAATTGGATGGTGATCTCCGAAACTTTTTTAGGCATCCTTTTACCCGTTCTCATATAAAAGGGAACCCCCTTCCATCGCCAATTATCCACATAAAGCTTTAATGCTGCATAGGTGTGGGTAATGGAATTGGGATCAGCCCCTTCCTCTTGTCGGTAAGCCGGAACCGCTTTCCCTTTCATCCAGCCTGAGGTATATTGACCACGGGTAGCTGAAACATTTAAGTCATTCAAGTCTGCTAAATGGGTTGCCCGCAGTACCTTTACTTTTTCATTGCGAATACTATCCGCATCGAGGGAATTGGGAGGTTCCATGGCTGTTAAACAGAATAACTGCATTAGGTGGTTTTGAACCATATCCCTTAATGCACCCGATGTTTCATAATATCCAGCCCTTCCTTCCAACCCAACGGTTTCAGCAACGGTAATCTGAATATGATCAACGAACTGACGATTCCACAGGGGTTCAAAAATAGCATTGGCAAACCGGAATACCATTAGATTTTGAACCGTTTCCTTGCCCAAATAGTGATCAATCCGATAAATTTGCTCTTCTGCACAAACCTTTTGGACAACTTTATTTAAGGACTGGGCTGAACCAATATCCCGACCGAAGGGCTTTTCAATGACTAACCGTTGTTTCTGGGGGTTATTGACCATGGCTGATGCCCCAAGTTGTTGAATTGCTTCGGCAAAGTACTTGGGGGCGACAGAAAGATAAAAAACTCGGTTCCCTCTGGTTTTACGGGTTTCATCCAATTCTGCAAGAAAGTTCTTCAGTTTTTCATAATCAGCCCCGTTGTCTATATCCCCTGAACAATAAAACAACCCTTGGGCAAACTCTTCCCACAGGAGTTCGGAACCGAGTCCACTGCCAAACTGTTCAACCCCTTCTCGCATGTGTTCACGAAAAAAGTCATGACTCCAATTCCGTCTGGCTACTCCCACAATCGTTATTTCAGCAGGTAGACGCCGTTCCCTTCGCATTTGGTATAGAGCAGGAACCAATTTACGTTGGGTTAGATCACCGGATGCACCAAAAATGACTAATATCTGAGGCTCAGGAACTCGGTCTTGTTGTAAACCTACACGTAGAGGATTTTCAAGAAAAGTAGCCATGGGTAAATGTTATGGGTATTGTTACTGAAAAACTGAGGAAATCACTGAACAAATCATGACTAATTTTTCAGGCATTTTGTTACGATTAAATTATGCCTTGCACTGGTTAACAGGATAGTAACCCATGTAACCATAGAACATCAAGAGCTAGGAAAATAGACAACCTGAATTATTAATTAAGATTTTTGTTGCTTCATGATTGGTGCTAACTGTTTTCAGTTCAATCAGGGTAACTAAACCCATGAAGGCGATCGCAGTCCCCAACGCCTATTCAAATTTGAATTGACGAATGTAGATGGGGCGATCGCCGCAGGAGTGCTGGTATTACCAAAAATAATTTTGCTAAATTAAACGAAACTCAATATCGTTGCCCCGGTCATCCTAAATGCCCCTCAGACGAACCGTAGAGCGTATGATCTTGGGGGAGCATCAAATCCAGATTGAAATTCCTTTATACTCGTAGCCATAGTGGTTAGGATGTAAGCTAGAAATATAGACCCTTCCCCTTGCGTACCATGCCTAAACCCTACAGCCTTGATTTGCGCCAGAAAGTCATCGATGCCATCGAACTGGATGGGATGAGGAAGAGGGAAGCCAGTAGCATCTTTGGCATCAGTC
>CAIUCS010000176.1 GCA_903897715.1 uncultured Synechococcales cyanobacterium | reverse complement strand
TCCGACTCTCCACTCCTGCCCCTGTAAGTCTAAAAATTAGGTTTGGAACTATTAGCCCACTATCCTAGTCTGATTGTGGAAAGATTTCTTGTAATGTTTACATGGGGAACGGCTTAAAGTTCCCTATGCCCATCTAAAAACCCTTAGTTCCCTATTCAGTATTGTTGATTATGATTACTTGGTTGAGTCAACGCTTAAAAGTAATACCGACTTTATCGGCTACTTCTCCCCGCCCCCCCCGCTACCCATGGATTACTTTTTTAGCTTGGCTGGCTCTTATGACCCCGGCACAGGCTGGGATTATACTCAGGGTCAATATTCAAGATGAAGTTGGTCAGATTCAATTGGGCAGCTCCACAGATGCCTCTGTTAAAGACGGTTCTGGGCGTACCCTTGGCTCTATCCCAGCCCGGGGTGCTTTTATTGCTCAAGTCAATCCTAAGGGGGTATTGTTGAATCAATGGGAAGCATCTCAATTATGGATAGAACCTGCCAACAATGGGTATGTTTGGATTGGCGATCGCTGGTTTCGTGGACGAGCCCAAATACTACCTGTCAACAATAACTTAATGGCAGTGAACCATTTGGACGTGGAGCAATACCTTTATAGTGTTCTTGGGGGGGAAATGGGGGGCAACTGGCCCTTAGAAGCACTTAAGGCTCAGGCAGTGGCATCCCGTTCCTATGCCCTATATAAACGCCGGGCAATGGTAGCGAATCCCTTCGACATCGGTGATACCACAACCTGGCAAGTATACCGGGGGATACAAGATGAATCTACGGGTACCCAATCAGCGGTAAATGCCACCGTTGGTCAAGTACTAGCCGTTCAGGGTGAAATAGCAGAGGCGGTTTTTCATTCCTCTTCTGGGGGTTCAACCGAAAATTCTGAGGATATTTGGTTTGCTGCTCGTCCCTACCTCCGTTCTGTTCCAGACTTTGACCAGGGTTCTCCGGTATTTAAGTGGTCTCAAACCATTAGCTCCAAGCAAATGCAAGATTCATTTCCGGGTATTGGAGAGGTGATTTCCATAACCCCAGTACGTACCACATCCCAAGGGCGGGTGATCACGATGAAGTTAACTGGAACAACAGGTAGCCGTACCGTTAGTGGTGAAACCTTCCGTTCAACCTTCAACCTGCGAAGTACCCGGTTTTCCCTCCTCCCGCAAAACACGACCGTCCATTCATCGGCAGACAAGTCAGTTACCCTTCCAGGAGCATTTCAAATTAACGGTTTTGGCTTTGGTCATGGTTTAGGGATGAGCCAGTGGGGTGCCTATAATTTAGCGTTAAATGGCTACAATTATCAACAAATTCTGGGTCATTACTACCGTAGTACAGCGTTAGCTCGATTACAGTCTAATTAACGGGACAATGGGTCTGGAACCTTATTTCCAAATTCCTTCTTTCCACTTCCAGTCTTTCACTCCCACCCTGTGCTTATGGGTAGCCAAGTTAGAGACTATTTGAACAAGGCGGCTAGACTGATTATCCACCATTGTATCGACACTAAAATTGAACGGCGGATTGGGGGGCAATATCGACCTTTTTATCAAGTGCCATCAAATAGCTCCCAGGGCAGTGACCTTGGGGAGTGAGTGAGCTTTCCGCCCATTAACTAAATTGTCGATGACCCGAGGAACCAGTTTCCAAATTAAATAAAATTCTCAGAGATTCCATTGCCCGACGTCGGGCTTCAATATCCTGCTGCGCCCGTAGCTGTACCATTGGATCGTGGAGGATTTTCTTAACGATACCCCGAGTTAACTGTTCAATAACATCTTGATGTTTCTCAGCAAATTCTGAACCAAGACGGGAAAGAGCTTTTTCTAGTTCTTGGGTGCGAATTGTTTCTACCTTTTCCTGTAGGGAACTGATAATGGGAATTGTTTCAAGAGACCGCCACCATGCTTCAAAGGTTAAGACTGCTTCTTCCAAGAGTAACTCCCCTTCCATTGCCATTTGACGACGGGTTTCGTGGTTTTGAGCGACTACGGCTTTCAAATCATCCACATTATAGGAGTGAATAGTGGGTAAATCATTGACATCACTATCCACGTTTCGGGGAACCGAGATATCAAATATCATCAGACGGTGACATGGGTTCATGACGGATGATAATTTTTCACGATTGAGTAGGGGTTGGGTGGCCGCCGTGCTGGTAAATACAATATCTGACTGACTGATGACGGTCATCATGTCAGTGAAAGGATGCACTTTAAGGGGGGAATTACCATTGCCTGGGATGGAGTGGCTAAACTGGGCAATTAATTCTTCGGCTCGCCCAATTGACCGATTGAGAATGGAAATACGGGTGGCTCCCTTTGC
Source organism: uncultured Synechococcales cyanobacterium (assembly GCA_903897715.1). Taxonomy (GTDB): domain Bacteria; phylum Cyanobacteriota; class Cyanobacteriia; order CAIUCS01; family CAIUCS01; genus CAIUCS01. Next base: position 2,507 of record CAIUCS010000176.1, on the reverse strand, counting down.
TAATAAATGCTGCACTAATAGCCGAGACATTTTTCCAGCACCCAGAATGGCGATTCGACAGTCAGCAAGGGTAGGGAGAACTACCCCCGATGAATGGGTGTGTTCCCTGTCTAAAGAGAGGGGGGCTGCCACTTTGATTTGAGCCATTTCAACCGCAGCGGAACTGATGGAAACAGCACCAGCCCCAATACTCGTCTCTGTCCTGACCCGTTTGCCAGCAGAAACTGCATCCTTAAATAGTTGATTGAGGACGCGGCTAATCCCCTTATATTGTTGTCCTAGTTTATGGGCTTGCTTTACCTGTGCTAAGATCTGACCCTCTCCAAGGACTAGGCTATCCAATCCGGATGCAACTCGCATGAGGTGCATCACTGCATCATGGTGTAACAATACAAATAAGTGTTGACGGAGCAATGTCAGTGGAATTTTGCTGTGATCTGCTAAAAATTGGAAAATCTCTCGTACCCCTGGTTGAGCTTCTGAAATAACCACATAGATCTCTAACCGGTTACAGGTACTCAAAATAGCCACTTCTTCTAGGTGGGGATAGGTAAGAAGGTGGGCGATCGCCTGTTCCACTTGAGCTTCAGGAATACTGAGCTTTTCGCGGACATCCACTGGGGCAGTTTTGTGACTCAGACCGACAACAGCAACATTCATATGGTTTTGAAAGGTTCTTAGAACAGATTGGGCGAGGTTTACTCTGGTTATATACCCCGCTCCACATTGAAAAAAGGAGTTAATAACCAGAGTAGACTGCAACCCTATTTAGAGATGGAAATGGGGGACAAAACCCCATCTTTTTCCATTATTTCAGTTGGACAACCTTGGGTTGATCAACCATGTGTACCGTGTCAACAAACCGAGCAGTTTTAGATTGGGTGGAAATAACCAGGGTTTCGGTGCGGTATCCTCCATGGAAGAAGCGCACGCCTTTTAACAAATTACCAGTGGTAATTCCACACCCTGCGAACAAGACAGTTTCCCCGGAAGCCAATTCGTGGGTATCATAAACTTTATCAGGGTCCTTGATTCCCATTTCCTGAAGCCTTTCCAAGTTTTCTTCCTTGGTTTTGTCTGCCCATTCCTTCGTGACTACAATGGCAGGATCATAAATCAGTTGTCCCTGGAAATGTCCACCCATTGCCCGTAAAGCAGCCGCACTGATTACCCCCTCAGGAGCAGCACCAATCCCCATCAAAGCATGGATATTGGTACCAGAAAAAGCACAGTTGAGGGCTGCCCCCACATCTCCGTCACTAATTAGTTGTACCCTGGCTCCAGCCTGACGGATCTCCTTGATTAAGTCATTGTGGCGATCGCGTTTCATCACTACAACCACCAATTCATCAATAGAACGATTTAAGCATTCCGATAAAATCTTCAAATTTTCGGTTGCTGATTTATTAATATCTATATGTCCTTTGGCAGCGGGAGGAGCAGCCAACTTTTTCATATAGAAGTCAGGGGCGTTGAACAAACCACCCTTCTCAGAAATTGCCAGAACTGCCATCGAACCCGGTTGACCATAGGCAACTAGGTTTGTCCCTTCACAGGGATCCACTGCAATATCAATTTCAATTAATTCGTCGGGGTTACAAAAGGCTTTGGCATGGGGGTCAGAGCAAATCCCAACTTCTTCCCCAATATAAAGCATAGGTGCCTCGTCCCGCTCACCCTCACCAATCACGATCCTACCACGCATATGAATTTTATTCATGCGCTCCCGCATCGCTTCAACGGCAACCTGATCGGCTGTATTTTTATCACCTTTTCCCATTAGACGTGCTGAGGCAATTGCAGCTTGCTCAACGACCTCAATAATTTCTAAACCAAGGGTACTCTCCACAGAATCAATCCTCCCAAATGCTGTTTCGGCCGACTTTTGAACAGTTACACTTTTGTACTCACCCTAACTGGAATTAAAGCTATAACAGATTTTAGATTTTATAAAGTGTTCATTGCTTTAAGACCAACCCGAGTTGGTACTGTGCAGTCCCAACTCTACAGTCTATCAAAGCACTGTCCCCTTCTTGAGAGTTTGTTAAAGGTTAGCTGTGTTAAGTTTTATCGCACAAGGTGGAATGAACCAATCCCTTTTTAATCCCAGAGGTAAGATTTTAGTGAAAATGGAAGTCATCCGGGACAACTTTTCTGCAGGTAAGGAGGGTTGGGATGGGAACCTCAATACATCTTCCTACTTAAACTAGGGGCATCCCCTTACTTAAAACCCTTCGACAAATGTCATTGAGGATGGAACTATTCTTGACAGGGGAACGGGGTAGTGGGATTTCCATGTTGGGCCAACTTGGTAGATCACTACAGGGACACCCAGGAGTTGCCGTACCCCGATAACGCATTGCAATGGGCATTGTACACCGGGCACAGGAGGTAATTTCCCATTCATTTTCAAGTAAATCCTGAATCCGTTCTGTTGTTCCTTCCAGATAAGAATCACCAGCATTAAGGGCAATCACGTTGTTCCAACTCTCTTCAAATTCAGCACT